>JAHUZY010000065.1 GCA_019264505.1 Phenylobacterium sp.
GCCGGAGCCCGACGACCCCACCACCGCCGGAGCGGCCGAGCCTGACGAGGGCGGCGGCAGGGCGCACTGACGCTCAGCGGCCAGGCGGGGCTTTCAGAGAGCGCAGCATCAGCTCATGGACATAGGCGGCCACGTCGGAAAGCGCCGCATCCAGGGCGTCGCGCACCGCCGGCAGACGTCCCTCCCCGTGGACCTCGGCGGCCTCGCAGGCCTCGGCCAAGGCGCCGGCGCCGATCCCCCGGGCCGTTCCCTTGATGGTGTGGACCGCGTCCGGCCAGCCCTCCTGGCCGGGGGCGATCAGAGGCGCCCACAGCGCCGCCTGCTGGCGGAACAGCTCCAGCACCTCCTGCACCACCTCCAGGTCGCCGGCGGCGTAGGATTCCAGATAGCCGAAGTCCACCGCCCCGGTCAGATCACGCCTGGCCATAATTCTCTTCGCCCCTCGCTTGCCAAGCCGAGAAATCCGGCTATGTTCCGCGCCCTCGCCGGGACCCCCGCCAAAGGGGTCCGACGCGATGGGTGCATAGCTCAGTTGGTAGAGCAGCTGACTCTTAATCAGCGGGTCGTAGGTTCGAATCCTACTGCACCCACCAAGTTTTCCCTCGAAAACTGAAGGTGGCCGGTTCCCACGGGTGTCGGGGTCCTTCGGAGCACTGTGCATGTGGCCGCTCGTCGTCCTCAGCCTCGTCGCGATCAATGCGGCGACCTTCGCCCTGTTCGCCATCGACAAGCATCAGGCAAGGACCGGCGGCCGCCGGATCCCCGAACGCACCCTTCTGTTGATGGCCGCCCTGGGCGGCTCCGCCGGCGCGGTGGCCGCCCAGCAGGTCCTGCGTCACAAGACGCACAAGCAGCCGTTCGGGGCGAGGCTGGCCTGGATTGTCGGCGCGCAGGCGATCGGTCTCGTCCTGGTGCTGGCCCGGTTTCAGGACTGAACCCATAAGGCCGCGGCGGCGGGCTGGGCTATGGCCGCCCGCGGGGTGGCAACGCTTCGGCCTACCGGGCGTTGGCCTTTGGGCGAGCGCCGCGGACTGTCGGCGCCTTCATCGCAAGGCTATGCTCGCCTCCCCTGCGTCCGTACGAACTCAAGGATGATCTGACATGTCTGCGCCCGCGCTTCGCCTCGCCCTTCTCGCCACCTGCCTGATGGCCGCCCCCGCCATGGTCCAGGCCCAGCCGGCCGCGCCCCAGGCCGCCGCTGCGCCGGCGGCCGCCTTCGAACTCGCCCCCCTGCCCTACGGATACGAGGGCCTGGAGCCGGTGATCGACGCCCAGACCATGCAGATCCACCACGGCCGCCATCATCAGGGTTATGTGAACAACCTCAACGCCGCGGTCGCCCAGACCCCGGCCCTGGCCGGCAAGTCCCTTGAGGCGATCCTCGGCGAAGTCTCGAAGCATCCGGCCGCGGTCCGCAACAATGCCGGCGGCCACTACAACCACACCCTGTTCTGGACGCTGATGGCGCCCGCCGATCAGGTGGGCGAGCCGTCTGCGGCGCTGAAGGCGCAGATCGACAAGGACTTCGGGTCGATGGACGCCTTCAAGAAGGCCTTCGAGGCCGCCGGCGCCCAGCGGTTCGGCTCAGGCTGGGCCTGGCTGGTGTGGGACGGCGACAAGCTGGCCGTCGCCTCGACTCCGAACCAGGACAACCCGCTGATGGACGACGCTCCGGTGAAGGGCGCGCCGGTCATCGCCAACGATGTGTGGGAGCACGCCTACTATCTCAAGCACCAGAACAACCGCGGGGGCTATCTCAGCGCCTGGTGGGGTGTGCTCAACTGGAATGAAGCCAACCGCCTGTTCGACGCCGCCCGACAATAGGATTGAGGCGCGCCCGGCTTGCGCCCTTGGGCGTAAAGTCCGGGCGCGGCCCCAAATCGCGAGAGGTGCAGCCGGCGGCCCCCCGCCGCGCGGTGTCAGGGGTTGGGCGAGGCGTCGTGGTCCGATGCAGGATGGACTTCCGGCGGATCATTGAGCGGCGGCAGATAGGCGGCCACCAGATCTTCGCGCTCGGCCACCCTGACCGCGCGCCGCACATTGAGCCGCAGCAGCAGTTCAGCGCCGGGCCAGCGCTGGCGCACATCGTCCAGTCGGCCGCTCAGGTCATCGGCCATGACGTTCTCGGTCTCTCCGGCATAGAGGAGCCGCGTCTCGGCCCCTGGGCCGGTTTCGGCGATGACATAGTTCGCCCCCGCGGTCGGCGGGATGCGGTCATCCTCCAGGGCGGTATAACGATAAGTGGCGCCGGACTTTCCGGCGAAATCGAGTTGGCGGGCCAACGCAACGCTCCCAGCCTTGAATACGCATTTTCAGATCTGTCGGCAGGGGGGCCGCCGACGCCCCTCTCTACACGGTCAATTCGGGCGAAAGCGAGACATCATCAGCGGCCAAGCTTGGGATTTTCCATCGGTTTGGCCCTCGGGGAACAACCGGCGCCATAAGACGTTCCGACCAGACCCCGGGCTCTGCTAGGATTTCGGCGAGGCGGCGTCATTCGAATCCGCCCTGAGTTTGGAGCCGCACCATTTCCAAGGTTTCCCCCAATGGCGACCAGCCCGCAGCTTTTGAGCTCGTCGGCGACGGGGATGCGCGGACGGTCCGGCTGACCGGGGACTGGACGCTGAACGCCCTGGACCGGGAAGGTCGCCGCCTCAGCGCGGCCCTGCGGGACGCCCCGGCCCAGCGCTTTGATCTCACCGAGGTCGGCAAGCTGGACACGGCCGGCGCCTTCGCCCTGATCCGCGCCGCCGGCGGGGCGCTGGATCCGAGCAAGGTCGAGGCCCGCCCCGAAAGCCAGCGTCTGGTCGAACTGGTGGCTGAGGCGGCCGCCAAGCGGGAGGCGCCCAAGCGCGAGCCCCGCGGCTGGCATGAGATGACCGTGCGGATCGGCAAGGGGGTGGTCGGCACCGGCTACGACGCCTTCGACACCCTGGTGTTCGCGGGCCACCTGCTGATCGTGCTGGCCAAGAGCGTGATCAATCCCATGCGCATCCGCTGGGCCTCGGTCTTCTCGCTGGCCGAGCGCGCCGGCCTGGACGCCATCCCCATCGTGGCTGTGACCTCGTTCTTCATCGGCGCGGTCGTGGGCCTGCTGGGCGCCAACATGCTTCGGGAGTTCGGCGCCCAGGTGTTCGCCGTCGAACTGATCGGCGTGGCGGTTCTGCGGGAGTTCAACATCCTCATCACCGCCATCCTGCTGGCCGGCCGCTCGGCCTCATCCTTCGCCGCCGAGATAGGCTCGATGAAGATGAACCAGGAGGTGGACGCCATGAAGGTCATGGGCGTCGATCCCTTCGAGGCGCTCGTCTTCCCCCGCTTCATGGCCCTGCTGGTGACCATTCCCCTGCTGACCTTTGTGGCCACCCTGGCCGGGCTCTGCGGCGGCCTGGCGGTCACCTGGAGCGTGCTCGACATCGGGCCGAGCTTCTTCTTCCAGCGGATCCTGGAATATGTCGGCCCCACCCACTTCTGGGTGGGCCTGTCCAAGGCCCCGATCATGGCCATCGTCATCGCCGGCATCGGCTGCCGTCAGGGGATGGAGGTCGGCGGCGACGTGGAGTCCCTGGGACGGCGGGTGACGGCGGCGGTGGTCCACGCCATCTTCGCCATCATCATGATCGATGCGGCCTTCGCCCTGCTCTATATGGAGCTGGACATTTGACCGACCTCGCCCCCCTGCCCGACACCCCGAACGACGCCGAGCGCGACGACTTCGTGATCGAGGTCGAAGGTCTGCGCTCGCAGTTCGGCGACCATGTGGTCCATGAGGACCTGAACCTGAACGTCCGGCGCGGCGAGGTCGTGGCGGTGGTCGGCGGTTCGGGCTCGGGCAAGTCGGTCCTGCTGAACTCCATCATCGGCCTGAAAGTCCCCGAGGGCGGCACGGTGAAGGTTTTCGGGCAGGACGTCAGCCGCGGCCGGGAAGACGGGGGACTGGAGCGCCGCTGGGGCGTTCTGTTCCAGCACGGCGCGCTATTCTCCAACCTGACCGTGCGGGAAAACATCGAGGCGCCCATGCGCGAGCACACACGACTGTCTGTGCGGGAGATGGAAGAACTGGCCGATCTGAAGATCGCCCTGGTCGGCCTGCGTCCGGACGCCGGCGCGCTCAAGCCGTCGGAGCTGTCGGGGGGCATGCGAAAGCGCGCGGCGCTCGCCCGGGCGCTCGCCCTCGACCCTGACCTGCTGTTTCTCGACGAGCCCACGGCGGGCCTCGATCCCATCGGTGCGGGCGCCTTTGACGAGCTGATCCGCGATCTGTCCGACAGCCTCCACCTTACGGTGTTCATGATCACCCACGACCTCGACAGCCTCTATACGATCACCGACCGCGTGGCGGTGATCGCCGACAAGAAGGTCGTCGCCGAAGCGCCGGTCGCCGAGCTGGAATCTTCAGATCATCCCTGGATCCAGGAGTACTTCCTCGGCCCCAGGGGCCGCGCCGCGGCGAAAGCCACCGCCCAGGGGAGCCGGGCCTGACCATGGAAAAGAACGCCAATTACGCCCTGGTGGGGCTCTCGACCCTGATCCTGTTCGTCGGGCTGGTCATCTTCAGCATCTGGCTGGCGCGGGTGGCCTTCGCCCGGGACTATGATGTCTATGACATCCTGTTCCAGGGTCCGGTGCGCGGCCTGACCCAGGGCGGCGAGGTGCACTTCAACGGCATCAAGGTCGGCGAGGTGACCGACATCTCGCTGGACCGGACCAATCCCAGCCGGGTGATCTCCCGGGTGCGGGTGAATTCCGACGTGCCGATCCGCGTGGACTCCTTCGCCACCCTCGAGCCTCAGGGGATCACCGGCCTGAACTACGTGCAGATCTCCGCTGGCACCTCGACCAGGCCGCTGCTGAAGGAAGCCTCGCCCGAGGGCAAGGTCCCTGTGATCCAGAGCCAGCGCAGCGCCCTGGCCGACCTCCTGGAGGGCGGCGGCACCGTGTTGTCGCGCACTGTGGAGGCCCTGGACCGGGTCAACCGCGTCCTGTCGGACGAGAACATTCTCACCCTGGGGGCCGCCATCTCCGACGCCCAGGCGGTCACCGCCGAGCTGCGCGAACGCCGGGCGATCATCGCCGACGCCCAGGTCGCCCTGCAGAATATCGGCGAGGCCGCCGAAGAGGCCCGCGCCCTGGCCGCCTCCACCCGGGACATCGTCGACACCGACGGACGCGCGGCCATGGCCAGCCTGAGCGAGGCCGCCACCGAGACCGAGGCCGCCGCCGCCGACCTGCGTCGCATGCTGGCTTCCCTGGAGGGGCCCACGGCCGACTTCGCCACCTATGGCCTGCCCCAGGTGACCCGCGCAGCCGAAACCCTGCAGGACGCCGCCGAGTCCCTCTCGCGCCTCACCAACGAGGTCAGCGCCAACCCCCGCGGCGTGGTGAGCAAGGGCCCCGCCAAGGAACTGGAGATCCAGCCATGATCGCGCCTCTGCGGACCCTGATCGTCACCGCCGCAGCCCTGGCCCTGTCGGCCTGCGTCTCCCTGCTGCCGGACGCCGAACCCTCGCAGCTCTACAGCTTCGGCGCTGGCACGACCGAAGACGCCGCGACGCCGCGCAGCGCCGAGTCCTTTGGCCTCATCCTCCCCAGTACGGGCTTCGCCCGGGCCGCCAGCGGCGACCGGATCCTCACCATGACCGGGGCCGAAGCCGCCTATGTGGCCAGCGCTCGCTGGGTGGCGCCGGCCAGCGTCCTGTTCGAGGAGGCCGTCGCCCGGGCGTTCGACGCCAATACAGGGCCCGCCCGTCTGGTCACCCGCGGCGAAGTGCGGGAGGCCGCCAGCGTCCTGCGCCTTGATGTGCGCCAGTTCGAGACCGTCTATGACCGGGGGCAGGATGCTGCGCCCCTGGTGGTGGTGCGGGTGCGCGCCACCCTGGTGTCCCGCGACGACCGCGCGCTGGCCGCCGAAGAAATCTTCCAGGCCGAAATCCGCGCCGGCGATAACCGGGTCAGTCAGATCGTCTCGGCCTATGACGCCGCCGTCGGTCAGGTGCTCGCCGAACTGGTGGACTGGTCTAACCGGAACGGCGCGCCGGCCGCCTAGGCGCGCCCCACCCCGGCGTCACCACCCCCGCCGGCGCAGACG
>JAHUZY010000137.1 GCA_019264505.1 Phenylobacterium sp.
GACCAGAGCCGGTGATGGCCGAGAGGTCCAGCCCCTTCTGCTCGGCGATCCGGCGGGCCAGGGGCGAGGCGAAGATGCGTTCGCCGGTCCCGGTCTTGGCTGACGCGACCTTGGGCGGCGCCGGCTCGGCCTTGGCGGCCGTCTCAGATTTGGCTTCCGCCTTGGCGGGCGCAGGCGCGGCCTTTTCCTCAGGCTTGGGCTCGGGCGCCTTGGTTTCCGTCCCGCCGGACAGGCGGGCGATGGGCGCATTGACCTTCACGCCCTCGGTGCCGGCCTCGACCAGGATCTCCTCGACGACGCCCTCATCGACCGCCTCGACCTCCATGGTCGCCTTGTCGGTCTCGATCTCGGCGATCACGTCGCCAGCTGCGACGGTGTCCCCCTTCTTGACCAGCCATTTGGCGAGGGTGCCCTCCTCCATGGTGGGCGACAGCGCCGGCATCAGGATGTCGGTCATGCGGATTCCTTGGAGAGGTGCGCGAGGCCCGCGGCGTGGGCCTCCCAGTTCTGGCCGTCAAAGGGCTCGATATCGAAGTCCAGGTCTTCGGCCGGGTCCAGGCAGCGGACATTGACCGACCAGCCGTCGGGGTTTGACCGGGGGCGGTAGAAGCTCTTCACCCCACACACCTTGCAGAAGGTGTGCTGGGCGACGCCGGTGTTGAACACATAGGTGGTGATCTGATCCTGGCCCCGGGTCAGGCGGAACCGACTGGCCGGGACGATGGCGTGGATGAACCCCGTCATGGCGCAGATCGAGCAGTTGCAGGCCTGGGCCGTCACCCGCGCCGGGAGGGCGGCCTCGAACCGCACCGCCCGGCAATGGCAACCGCCGCTGCGCCAGGTCAGGTCAGCCGCAGCCGTCATGAGCGATAGCAGACCGCCTTGGCGGCTTTCACGATCTTCTCCACCGACGGCAATGAGGCGGCTTCCAGATTGGCCGCATAGGGCAGAGGCACGTCTTCCTGACAGACCCGGGCGGGCGGCGCGTCCAGATAGTCGAAGGCGTGCTCGATCACCCGGGCGATCACCTCGGCGCCGACGCCCATGGGACCCCAGCCCTCCTCCACCGTCACCAGCCTGTGGGTCTTCTTCACACTGTCGACGATGGTGGCGTGGTCCAGGGGACGGATGGTGCGCAGATCGACGACCTCGGCCTCGATCCCCTCGCCGGCCAGTTCCTCGGCAGCCTTGAGCGCCAGGCCCACCATGCGCGAATAGGCGGTGATGGTGACATCGGCGCCGGTGCGGCGCACCTTGGCCAGGCCGATAGGCAGGACGTAGTCGTCCCCCTCCGGGACGTCGAATTCCTGCCCATAGAGCATCTCGTGCTCCAGGAAGACGATCGGGTTGGGATCGCGGATCGCGGCCTTCAGCAGACCCTTGGCGTCGGCGGCGTCATAGGGGGCGATGACCTTCAGACCAGGCACGTGAGCATACCAGGCCGCGAAGTCCTGGCTGTGCTGGGCCGCCACCCGGGAGGCTGCGCCATTGGGGCCGCGGAACACCATGGGCGTGGTGATCTGCCCGCCGGACATATAGTGGGTCTTGGCCGCCGAATTGATGATGTGGTCGATGGCCTGCATGGCGAAGTTCCAGGTCATGAACTCCACGATGGGCTTCAGTCCGGCCATGGCCGCGCCGACTCCCAGGCCCGCAAAGCCGTGCTCGGTGATCGGGGTGTCGATCACCCGGCGCTCGCCGAACTCCTCCAGCAGACCGCGGCTCACCTTGTAGGCGCCCTGGTACTGGGCGACTTCCTCGCCCATCAGGAAGACGGTTTCGTCCCGGCGCATCTCCTCGGCCATGGCGTCGCGCAGGGCGTCGCGCACGGTCGTCTTGACCAGCTTGGCGCCCTCCGGGATTTCCGGATCAGCCAGGGCCTCTTTCGGCCGAACCGCAGCGGGTCCGTCGCCCTCGGGCTCAGCCTTGGCCTCGGCCGGGCTGGTCTTTTCCGGATCCCCGGAGGCTTGGGGCTCTGCGGCCTTGGGCTCATCGGCGACGGGCGCAGACTTCGCCGGCGCAGCGCCGCCCGACAGGCGGGCGATGGGAGCGTTGACCTTCACGCCTTCGGCGCCAGCCTCGACCAGCAGTTCCTCTATGACGCCCTCGTCGACCGCCTCGACCTCCATGGTCGCCTTGTCGGTCTCAATCTCGGCAATCACGTCACCAGAAGCGACGGTGTCGCCAACCTTCACGTGCCACTTGGCCAGCGTCCCCTCTTCCATGGTTGGAGACAGGGCCGGCATCAGAATGTCGGTCACTGGGCGGCCTCCACATAGACCTCGGTATAGAGCTCGGAAAGTTCCGGCTCGGGGGACGTGCGGGCGAACTCGGCGGCGTCGGCGACGATGCGCTTCACCTCCGCGTCGATGGCCTTCAGCGTCGCCTCATCGGCCACGCCATCCTTTTCGAGCTTCTCCCGAAGGTGCTCGATGGGGTCGCGGGTCTTGCGGACCTCATCGACCTCCTCGCGGGTGCGGTACTTGGCCGGATCACTCATGGAATGGCCACGATAGCGATAGGTCTTCATCTCCAGGATGAAGGGCCCCTCGCCGCTGCGGGCGTGGGCTGCGGCCCGCCTGGCGGCGTCGCGGACGGCCAGAACATCCATGCCGTCAACCTCTTCGCCCGGAATCCGGAAGGAGGCGCCGCGCTTGTACATGTGGGTTTCGGACGAGGACCGCTCCAGGGACGTGCCCATGGCGTACTGGTTGTTCTCGATCACATAGACGACGGGAAGCTTCCACAGGGCGGCCATGTTGAAGCTCTCATAGACCTGGCCCTGGTTGGCGGCCCCGTCGCCGAAATAGGTGAAGGCGACCTTGCCGTTGTCCCGGTAGCGGTTGGCGAGCGCCAGGCCCGTCCCCAGGGGCGCCGGGGCGCCGACAATCCCGTGACCGCCGTAGAACTCCGCCTCGCGGGAGAACATGTGCATCGACCCGCCCTTGCCCTTGGACGAGCCGCCTGACCGGCCTGTGAGCTCGGCCATCACCTCATTGGGGTCCATGCCGCAGGCCAGCATGTGGCCGTGGTCGCGATAGGCGGTGATGACCTGGTCGCCCTTCTCCTGGATCGACTGGACCCCGACGGCGATGGCTTCCTGGCCGATATAGAGGTGGCAGAAGCCGCCGATCAGACCCATGCCATAGAGCTGACCGGCCCGTTCCTCGAACCGGCGAATGAGCAGCATGTCGCGATAGAAGCCCAGCAGCTGGTCCTTGCCGAGGCTCTCGACCGTCTCGGCCGACGATGCGCCGGTCTTGGCGGCCTGTTTGGCGCGCGCCATGTCTGTCTCCCGGGTCGTGTTTGCGTTCAGGCACCCTAACCCAGAGCCGGCCGTCCCGTCAGCCGCCCGCCGAGTCGTCATGCTGGATACGGATCACATAGTCCCTGGGGTCGCTGTAGCCTAGGAGGGACCGGGCCCGTTCTTCCAGCAGATCGGCCGAAAGAGAGGTGTCGCGCAGAAGCTTGGCCCGGGTCTCCAGGTCCCGCCGCTGGGCGGTCAGCTGCGTAAGCTCCGCCGATTTCACCGCCAGGGTCTGGTCACGCTGGGCCGAGGTCAGCAGGCCCTGCTGGCCGGTGAAGGCGTGATAGGCGAAATAGACGATCAGGAGCGCCAGGAAGGCGGTCGAGATGTAGGGGCGGACTGCGTTGAGCACGGCGATTCTACGTTAAGGATGAGCCAGACTCGGCAGGTCTGCTTAATTTTGCGTTGCAGCTCAGCCGTTTGCCGTGAAAACTCACCGCCATGGATCGCAAGCACCCGCCCAATTGATCTAAGGCCCTCGCCGCCCGGCTGAAGCGCGCCGCCCATTGGGCGCTGCCGCCGCTCGCCCGTGCGCCCTACGCCCTGACCGCGGCCCTGCTGCTGGTGGGGTTCGCAGACGAGTGGTTCACCTTCCTGCCCGCCGGGGTCCTTGAGGGGATGCGGCAGGATGTCGGGCTAAGCTATGCCGAGGGCGGGCTTGTTCTGGCGGCGCTGAGCCTGGGCGGCATTGTGGGTGTCGTCTTCCAGGCGGCCGCCGACTATGTCAGCCGCCGCGCCCTGGCGGCCCTGGGCGCCCTCGCCTATGGCGCGGCCATGATCGCCTTCGGGCTGGGCGACACCTTCTGGACCCTGTTCGCAGCGGCCTTTGTCTGGGGCGCGGCCAGCGACGCCTTCATCCATGGCTGCGAGGTGGCCCTGGTGGACCTGGCTGGACCAGACCTGCCGCGAGCCCTGGCGCGGGTGAACGCCTGGTCGGCCGTCGGTGATTTGCTGGCGCCCCTGACCCTGATCGGCGCCGCCGCCCTCGGCTTCGGCTGGCGCGGCCTGTTCCTGGCCGGCGGCGGCCTGATGCTGGCCTATGGCGTGTGGCTGGCCAGCCAGCGGTTCCCGCTGCCGCATCCCCGAGACGAGAACGCCCACGCCGGCCGCGACCTGCTGGCGGTGCTCACCGATGGGCGGGTGCTGCTGATGGCGGTGATGATGGGACTGTTCGCCCTGCTGGACGAGCCGCTCCTGGCCTTCCTGATCGCCTATCTGGAGGAGGTCGCAGGCCATGGCCCTGGCATGGCGGTCGCCTTGTCCACAGGCGCCCTGGTGGGCGGCCTGATCGGCTATGGCCTGGCCGAGCGGCTGATCCCGGACGAGTCCCCCGGCGCCGTCCTGGCGCCCTCGGCCCTGGTGGCGGCGCTGAGCCTGCCGATCCTGGCCTTCGCGCCTCAGCCCTGGTTGGTGGTCGCAGGGGGGCTGGCCTTCGGCGTCAGCGGCGCGGTCTTCTACACCGCCCTGCAGAGCCTGGTCCTGACCCTGCGGCCTGGTCAGGCAGGGTCGACGGGCGCGGTGGTGTCGATCATCGGCCTGGCCGGCGCGGGCTTTCCCGCCCTTGTGGGCTGGGTGGCTGACGCCTGGGGATTGGGCGCAGGGCTTGGCCTCTATGTGGCCGTCCCCGCGCTGCTCCTGGCCCTGACGCTGGTCCTGCGCCCTGTGGGCCGGCCCTAGATGTGCTTGAGCGCCTTGCGGCCGATATAGAGGGCCTGATCGCCGAGCTCCTGCTCGATACGCAGCAGCTGGTTGTATTTCGCCGTCCGGTCAGAGCGCGCCAGAGATCCGGTCTTGATCTGCCCGCAGTTGGTCGCCACGGCCAGGTCGGCGATGGTAGAGTCCTCGGTCTCGCCCGAGCGGTGGCTCATCACGGCGGTGTAGCCGGCGCGGTGGGCCATATCCACGGCGTCCAGGGTCTCCGACAAGGTCCCGATCTGATTGACCTTCACCAGGATGGAGTTGGCCAGGCCCTGGCTGATCCCATCCGACAGGCGGGCCGGATTGGTGACGAACAGGTCGTCGCCCACCAGCTGGACCTGGGCGCCCAGCTTGTCGGTCAGCAGCTTCCAGCCGGCGAAGTCATCCTCGGCGCAGCCATCCTCGATGGAGACAATGGGGAACTTGGCCACCAGGGCGGCCAGATAGTCGACCATGCCGGCCGGATCGAAGGTCTTGCCCTCCCCGTCCAGCACGTACTTGCCGTCCTTGAAGAACTCGGTGGAGGCCACATCCAGGCCCAGGTGGAAGTGGTCGCCGCAGCGATAGCCCGCCGCCTCGCCGGCCTTGACGATGAAGGCCAGGGCCTCTTCAGCGCTGCCGATATTGGGGGCGAAGCCGCCCTCGTCGCCCACATTGGTGTTGTGACCGGCGTCCTTCAGGGCCTTCTTCAGGGCGTGAAAGATCTCGGCGCCCATGCGCAGCCCCTCGGCGAAGGTGTCGGCGCCGGTGGGCAGGATCATGAATTCCTGGATGTCGATGGGATTGTCGGCGTGCGCGCCGCCATTGATGATGTTCATCATCGGCACCGGCAGCACCCGCGCAGAAACCCCGCCCACATACTTGTAAAGCGGCAGGTTGGCGCTGATGGCCGCAGCCTTGGCGGTCGCCAGGCTCACGCCCAGAATGGCGTTGGCGCCCAGGCGCGACTTGTTGGCCGTACCGTCCAGTTCGATCAGGGTGGCGTCCAGGCGACGCTGGTCCTCGGCCTCGAAGCCGGCCAGGGCGTCATAGATCTCGCCGTTCACCGCCTCGATGGCGCCCAGCACGCCCTTGCCCAGATAGCGCCCCTTGTCCCCGTCCCGCTTCTCGACCGCCTCGTGAGCGCCCGTGGAGGCGCCCGAGGGCACGGCGGCGCGGCCGAGCGCGCCGTCTTCCAGGATCACGTCGACCTCGATGGTCGGGTTACCGCGGCTGTCGAGGATTTCGCGGGCGGTGATGTCGACAATCTCGGTCATGGCGGTCCTCGTGGGCTTGGCGGCGCAGGGTTGAAGAAAGGCCCGGGAGGCTTAGCCACCTTCGCGCGAGCGGGCAATCGGCCACGCAAAAGGCCCCGCCCGGTCCGGGCGAGGCCTTGATGTCTTGCGACGAAAGACGGGCTCTGAAAGAGCCTTAGTCTTCCTTCGGCGTCAGGACCTGACGGCCCTTATACATGCCGGTCTTCAGGTCGATGTGGTGGGGGCGCTTCAGTTCGCCGGTTTCCTTGTCTTCGACAAAGGAGTTCTTGCCCAGCGCATCGTGGGAGCGCCGCATGTTGCGCCGCGAGGGCGATACTTTTCGCTTAGGAACGGCC
>JAHUZY010000186.1 GCA_019264505.1 Phenylobacterium sp.
AGTTGCTCAAGGACCAGGGCGTAGCCGCCGATGTACCACTGGGGCTCCAGGCCCAGGCGGGCATGGGTCTCGCCAATGGTCCGCACGCCCTTGGCGTACTCGTCCCCGAACTGGCCCTCGGCGATAATGCGCCAGTGATCGGCCTGACGGCCCTGAGCCCCGGCCATATGGCCGTCGTTCTTGAAGAACTTCTGCACCTCAGGGGTCTTGCGGACCTTGCCGTAGAAGACATCAAGGGCTGGACCGATGGCCTGGGCGACAAAGCCGCGCAGCCCACGGAGCCGTTCAACCGCGCTGGTGTCGAGACCAATGAATTCGAGACGCTGTTGTACTTGAGAAGACTGGGTCATGGGATCCGCCCGCCATTTTGTTCTTAGCCGGTCGCCTGGTCAGATGGCCGGTCAGCTAGCCAGTTGATGCGCCGGCGTGGCTAACGACCTCTTAATTTGGCCAGGGGGCTGCGGCTCGTACGGAAGTGGCGGATTGACGCAGGGTCTTGCGACCGGCGCGGTGGAATCCCGCACAGGCTATTTCATCCGGCGCCGGACGGTGTCACGGGACCGAGGGCGCTCGCGTCTTTGCGGGTCTAGCCGAAGGTCTTGCGCAGGCGCAGGAAGACCGCCCGTCCGTACTCCAGGTCGCGGACATCCACATAGGACAGCTGGCCGTCCGACCTTGGTCCCACATAGACCTCCCGGATGCGCTGGACATTGCGTTCGCCCAGGTTCTGCAGCTCCAGGCGAAGGATGAGGTCGCGCCGCGGCTTGTACTCGGCGAAGACCACCACCCAGGTCCCGACCTTTCGGGTCTCCACCTCGCTGAGGCGGAAATAGCGCTCGCGATAGCCGCCCAGGACATCGATCCCCCAGTTGGTCCGCAAGGCCGGGAGATCCTGGGTGAAATGGGCCTCCCACTCCACCGGGCGCAGACCGGAGATCTCGCGGGCCTGGCCGGTGAGCGGATCGTCCACCTCGCTCTCACGCCAGGTCCCCTGCCCCTTAAGCTGCCCGCCGCGAACGCCGAGCCGGTCCAGCGGCACGGTGACGTTCAAGATCGCCTCCCGCCGGCTTCCGTCGCCGAGGTTCCCGGGCGCATCGGCTACGGCCACGCCCCGCAGGAAGACCGGCGCGCGGTCGATCACGTCGGCGAGGTCCGAGACCCGGACCGTGGCCACAAGCACCGCGCCGCTCTCGAACCGCTGCTCGAACGCCGCCTCGCTGACCCAGGCCTGCTGGGGCCGCAGGTCTGGATTGCCCGCCAGCACCGCCCCGGTGCTCACGGCAGAGGAGGACGCGACGAAGTCGTCGAAATTGAGCTGGCCGACCTCGCGCTCCAGCCGCAGGCGCACCTGCCGCCCGCCGCCGGCCGACCAGGCCAGGGAGAGGCGCGGCTTGGTGAAGGCCAGGGACTTTTCCAGGGTCACATCGCCGCTCGAGCCGATGGACGAGGTCTCGTGACGCAGGCCCCCTTCCAGGGTCAGCCCAGGCCCGCCGCGCCAGGTGAGCGTGCCGAACGCTTCGCTGCGGGTTTCCTCCACCTCCACCTGGGCGGCCGGCACGGGCACCGGGCGGCCGTTGAGGGTGAAGGCCGTGCGGCTGTCCAGACGGTTCAACGCCCCTTCGCCGCCGATCTCGGCGGTGATGGACGGGCTGAGCGTGCGGCGCAGGGTCAGCCGCCCTACGGTTTCGGTCACCGACTTGTCGAGGTCGAAGTCCCGACGCAGGCCAGGCGCCTCAAAATCGGCCCGGGTCTCCACGTCGTTCCATTGCTGGAAAGCGACCGCCTCAAGGGTGGTCTGGGCGCCCAGGCTGCGGCTGTAGCGACCGCCGAGCTCCTGCTGAAGCCGGACATTGGTATAGTATTCGTATTCCTTGCCGCCACCGCGCAGGCGGTCGGTGATCTCGGCGCTGGCCGGTGTGCGCATATAGGCGCCGTTCAGGCGCAGCCGCCCCCCGGCCAGGGGCGTCTCCATGGCGCCGGTGGTCCAGGCCCTCAGGCCGCCGGCGTCGGCGTCGACCACCGAGTCGATCAGCACCTCCCCATTGGGGCCAAGGCGCACCCGCGGCCCGTCCCCCAGGGTGTCGTCGGGCCCCTTGCCGTAGACGAAGGACGCCTCGAAACGCCGCCCCGCCCACTCGAACTGGCTCTCGCCGCGCAGGCTGGTCAGCACGCGGCCGTCACTGATGAAGTGGACCGAGCTCATCAGCGCGCCCTGGGCGCCGCTGGTCTTGGCGCGCACCACATTGGCGATCACCGAGCGGCCCTGCATGTCGATGCCCGGCGCGCCGCCGCGGATCAGTTCGATGCGCGACACAGCCGAGGCTGGGATGCGTTTGAGCAGCTCATCCAGCGCGTCATTCTTGGAGACCGGCGGCTGGCCGTCGATCAGCACATTGCCGCCGGAACCGGCCAAGCCGCGTACGCTCGCGCCCTTGTCGAAGGCGAAGCCCGGCAGGCGCAGCACCATGTCATAGGCCGTATCGGGTGCGGCCTCGGCGAATGCGCTGGGCGGATAGGCGATCACGCCCCGGGCGGCCACAGGCGGTTCGGCCTCGGGCGCCGGAGAAGGTTCAGCCTGCGCCACGGCGAAGCTGGCCGCGCTGGCGGCCAGGATTGTCAGGATCACTACGCCCCTCCCCGGAACTGTCGTCTGTTCGTTTTTTGACAGCTTGGAGGGAAATGGGGGCCGCGGCCAGAGGGACTGGCGCAGGGCGGCCCCTGAGGGTCTAGGTCTCGATTTCGAAATAGGCCCGCTCACCGCCCTCGGTGTGGGCGACCATCAGGATGCGGATGTCGGAGCCTTCGGCGAGCTTGAGAGTCAGACGCCCCTGGCGAAAGGCGTCACGCATGAGATCAGGCGAGCCGATGAGCTCACCCTTGCCGATCTTCATCTTCTCGTCGCTGCGGATTTCGTACCCGACCTTCTCGATCACGCCGGCGTACATCAGGACGCCGTCATCAGCGCTGGTTCGAGAAAGCTTCATGAGGGCTCCGGGCTTTCCGGCGTCAGCGACGGATGTGACGGTGACGACGGTTAGCTAGGATTAACGTCCTGAACCGGCAAAGGTTCCCCTGAATTCAGACCCGGCCGGTCACCGGGATCAGGGCGCCCGTCACCGCCCGGGCCTCCGGCGAGGCCAGAAACAGGATCACTGCGGCGAGGTCCGCGGGGGCGACCCAGGCGGCGAAGTCGACGTCAGGCATGTCGGCGCGGTTGGCCGGGGTGTCGATAATCGAGGGCAGCACGGCGTTGACCGTGACGCCCTCAGCCTTCAGCTCCTCCGCCAGGCTTTCGGTCAGTCTGTGGACGCCGGCCTTGGCTGCGGCATAGGCGCCCATGCCCGCGCCGGCCTTCAACGCGCCGGCTGCGCCGATGTTGATGATCCGTCCGGCGGGGCTTGCCTTCAACAGATCGATCGCCGCCCGGCTGGCGTTGGCGGCGGTCTTCACATTGGTGGCGTAGAGCAGATCCCAGACCGCAGGATCGCCCTCGGCCAGGGTCTGCCAGCGGAAGCCGCCGGCGATATTGATCAGGGCGTCGAGGCGGCCAAAACGGCTTTTGACCGCCGCCATCGCCGTCTGAGCCGCCACGGGATCGGCCAGATCGACCCCGGTGAGCACCAGGGCGTCGACGCCGCAAGCCTCCACCAGTCCGTCCGGCGGAACCTGGCTGTGATCGATCAGCGCCAGTCGGGCGCCCTGGAAGGCGGCGGCCGTAGCGACCACCTCCCCCAGGACGTCGAAGGCGCCGGTGACGGCTATGATGCGCGGGCTCATGCGCCCGAGCTTATCAGAGCCGCTCGATGATTGTCACATTGGCCATGCCGCCGCCTTCGCACATGGTCTGCAGGCCATAGCGCTTGTTCCGCGCCTTCAGGCCATGGACCAGGGTGGTCATCAGCTTGGTGCCCGAGGCGCCCAGCGGATGGCCCAGCGCGATGGCGCCGCCATTGACGTTCATGTTGTCGGGATTGGCGCCGGTGGCCTTCAGCCAGGCCACGGGCACCGAGGCGAAGGCCTCGTTGACTTCGAACAGGTCGATCTCGTCGATCTTCATGCCGGCGCGCTCCAGGGCCCGCTGGGTGGCGGGCAGCGGGGCTTCCAGCATGATCACCGGGTCATGACCCATCACCGACAGGTGGTGGATGCGGGCCAGCGGCGTCAGGCCGAACTCCTTCAGGGCCTTTTCCGAAACGATCATCACGCCCGAGGCGCCGTCGCAGATCTGGCTGGAGGTGGCCGCCGTGATGGCGCCGCCCTCGGCCAGGAGCTTCACGCCGCGGATGCCGTCGAGGCTGGCGTCGAAGCGGATGCCCTCGTCGATGGTGTGGTCGCTCTCGGCGCCGTTCTCGTCCTTGATCTTCAGGGCGACGATCTCGTCCTTGAAGGCCCCGGCCTGCGTCGCGGCGATGGCCCGCTGGTGGCTGTTATAGGCGTACTCGTCCAGCTGGTCCTTGGTGAGGCCGTACTTCTTGGCCATCATCTCGGCGCCCATGAACTGGGAGAACTGGATGTTGGGATAGCGCTCCTCCATCCGCGGGCTCTTGTACTGGCCCATGCCGGCCTTGGCGGCCAGCGCAGCCGACGAGCCCATGGGCACTCGGGTCATGCTTTCGACGCCGGCGGCGATGACCACGTCCTGGGTGCCGCTCATCACGGCCTGGGCGGCGAACTGCAGGGCCTGCTGGGAAGAGCCGCACTGGCGATCGATGGAGGTGCCGGGCACGCTTTCCGGCAGCTTGGAGGCCATGACGGCGTTGCGCGCCACATTGATGGCCTGCTCACCCACCTGCATGACGCAGCCCATGACCACGTCCTCGACCCGGGCCGGGTCCATGCCCGTGCGGTCGACCAGTTCGTTGAGCACCACCGCGCCCAGATCCACCGGATGCCAGTCTTTCAGCTTGCCGCCCTTGCGGCCGCCGGCCGTGCGCGTGGCCGCGACGATATAGGCTTCGCCCATTGTTCCGCTCCCTTGCCTGGACCCCAGGCCGGGCCAGATGGGGTCATCTGCGCCGGGCGAAGGATCAATCTTCTAAAGCTTGCCGCGCGCCCTCTGGCGCGTCGAAAACAAGTCTATTCAGGCGCCGCGAGGTAAGCCAACTGGGCGTTTTGGGGGGATTTTCGCTCAGATCGGCAGGACGGCGCCGGGCTGGGCCGGGTCCAGGCGGAAGGTGGCCGGCAGGATCCGCTCATGGGCCTTCTGCAGCTTCAGGGCCTTGGCGCCCCTGGCCAGGGCGAGCTTGCCCAGATTGGTCGGGCTGACCCCATCGCTCAGGCGCGGCCGAATTCCAGCCCGCCGGCGCATCACCCCATTGGCGTAGATCACATTGGCGCGCAGCAGGGCCTGGGGCGTCATGAACTCCATGGAGAGCGAGACATTGAGCATCGGCCCGTTCTCGATGCGATGCGGGGCGTTCTGGGCCCAGGTGACCATGCGGCCAGGGGTCAGCTCCACCTCTTGCGCGCCGGCGTCCCACGCGGGATCAAAGGCGAACTGCTCGGCGCTCTCCCGCAGGACGATCTTCTCCAGGGCTTCTTCGCCCACATAGGGCGCCTTGGGGGGATAGACCCAGACCCGCTTGGTCCCGCGGATCTGCCACAGGGACACCAGCGGCACGTCCAGGTGATAGAAGACCTGCGCATTGGCCGAGGAGATCAGCACGCCGAGGTCGCGCTTGAAGGTGCGCAGGCCTGGCGCCATGGCCTCCTTCTCGGCGAACACCTCATCGGCCAGATCAGCATAGGGTTTCAGATAGAGATTGGCCTCCCGCAGGTTCAGCCAGATCCGCCCGGTCTTGGCCGCCTCCAGCAGCTCCGCCCCGGTGAGGCCATCGCCCGAGCCCTTGCGCCAGGTGGTCCAGGCCCGGGGATCTTCGCCCATGGTGAAGACGCCGAGCTTGCTGCGGGGATAGGCCTCGAGCGCCTCGGCGAGGCCCTCGTCCGTGAACATCGGACGTTGGTGCAGGTCGTGGGTGAAGTTGAGCGTCTGCTTGCCGAAGGCCGCGGCCTTCTCGTCGGTCCAGTCTTGGATGATCACCTGAGGTCTCACCGGTCAGGCCGCGCTGCGGCCGTAGAATTCGATCTTGAAGGGGCCCCACCACAGGGTCTTGCCGAGGCCGCGAGCGGCGCGGTCCAGGGTGAAGGCGAAATCCGGCGCACGGATCAGCCATTTGAGCGCGGCCAGCAGTCCGAAGACCCCGGCCTGAACCAGCCCCTGCGCCATCCAGAAGGCGAGGCCGGGATAGTTGGGCGGCGTGGCGGCGGCGCAGGCGGCCGAGGGGCCCTGGCCGTAGGCGAAGGCGCGGCGGATCGTGTAGTCCAGGCTCAGCCGGCTCGGGACCGGGTCCTCCCAGACGAAGGCCTCGGCCGACCAGGCGAACCGCGCGCCATTGGCCTTCATCTGGCCAAACAGCAGGTCGTCCTCGCCGCCGATATGGTTGCGCAGGGCTGAGAAGGGCGCATGGGGATCGGGCAGGGCTGCGCGGCGCAACAGGCTGTTGCCGCAGCCATAATAGTCCTCGATCAGTCCCGTCTCCGCCGGTCCCAGGCGGGAGAAGAAGGTCTCTAGATAGGTGCGGTGGCGGATGATCGCCGGCGGCGCACGCCCCCGCACGGGGCCGAAGACCACGTCGGCGTCCAGGGTGGATCGGGTGGACAAGAGCCCCGCCAGCCAGTTGGGCGGCGCTTCCTCGTCATCGTCCAGGAAGGCGATCAGCTCACCCTTCGCTTGGCCGAGGGCGGCGTTGCGGGCGTTGGCGACGCCGGCTTGCGGCTCATGAACATAGACCACCGGAAAGGGCGCTTCGGCCGCCAGGGCCTCGACGGTCGCCTGGGCCGAAGGAACCTGGTCGTTGTCGACGACCACAAGCTCCAGGCGCGCGGGATCCACGCCCTGTTGCGCAAAGACGCTCCGCGCCGCCACGCTCAGGCCAGACAGCCGGCGCTGGGTCGGGATGATCAGGCTGACCGTTTCCGACATGACTGACTCACCCCTCGATCTCCGCGCCGGTGCGACGCGCCTTGGACGCCACGGCGTGGGCCAGGCCGCGCATTCGGCCGCTCAGGGTGACTTCTACGTCCGAGATGGTTTCGAAACGGCGCCGCACGCGTCCAGCCAGCGGACCGCAGCCGGCCCCGGCCAGACGCCAGGCGCCCTCCCCCAGGCGCGAGCGCCAGCCGGCGGCGCCGGCCGCCAGGGCCGTCCCTTCGCCGATCTCGCGATGGGTCAGCGCATAGGGCGCCTTGTAGTGGTCGTGCCCAGGGCCGAGGTCGTAGGTCCGAAGGCCAAGGTCCGGCATGGCGGCTATGGCCTGAAGCAGGAAGAGCTGGCCCACTGAATAGGCGCCCATCTCAGGATCGGTCGCGGCGATCCAGGGATGATACACATCCGCGAGGCGCACGCCGAAATGGCCCGCCACAACCTTGCCATCCACACGCAGAGTGATCATCAGGCCGCGGAAATCGCCCTCCGTCGTCGAGAACAGGCGGCCCATCAGCTCACGGGTCCAGTCCGGCGCCAGGAAGTCGTGCGCGCCGGTGCGCTGGAGCTGGTCGCGTTTCCAGGCGATCAGCTGGTCGAAGGCCGCGCGGTCCTCGTCCGGCGCGGTGAGGGTGAGCTCCCCCAGCTCCCGGGCGACCTTGCTCTGCAGCCGGCGGTAGTTCTTGAAGCGCTTGGGGCTCTGGGCGCGCAGAGCCTCCAGATAGGCGTCGGCGTCCTGCGACAGCTCGATCACATAGGCGACCTGGCGGCTGCGCACGGCGGCGTCGAACATCCCGCGGGGATCGATCAGGCCCGTGAACCGCAAGGCGCCAAGACCCGCCTCCGCCAGCGCGTCTCCGGCAGGAAGCGGCGCCCGGCTGACCAGGGCGTGATAGTCCGACAGGGGCGCGCCGATCGGCCGGGCCAGGCCACCTGTCTTCAAATGGTGCGGCAGGAAGC
>JAHUZY010000301.1 GCA_019264505.1 Phenylobacterium sp.
CACCATCGGGACCTTGAACCAGGTGCAGCACAGCCGGGGGGCTGATCACCCGGCTATGGCTTTCGGCGGCCAGATCCACTCGGACCACGACGACCATCAGGTGGATCACGACCAGCAGCAGGTCAGCGCCGCCGATGACGCATCTACGGACGGACCCTCGCACCACCATCACGGGGACGGCACGCAGATGGCTCCACTCCCTCGCGGGAACACCATTTCGGTGATTTCAGCGCAGGCCCTGTCGCTGCGCGGGCCAAGCGATGCGCCGCCGTCTTCTGGCATGATCCTTGGGCTGGATCGCCCTCCAAGAGCCCCTCTCGAAGTCCTCACCTGACGTAGCGCGGCAATCAGGCCGTGCGCGCCTGATCACCCATGCTTCGAGAGACACATGCCATTCAAATTCCGGTGTCGCGCCGGCGCGCGACTGGGCCTGGCCGTTGCGGCCACGCTCGCGATCAACTTTATAAACCCATCGGCCGCAAAGGCTCAGACTGAGCCGCCAGCCCTAAGCCTCTCGGAGGCGCTTGCCAGAGCGGCGGGCGCTGATCCGACAATTGCGGGGTCGGAAGCCCGCCTCGCTGCTGCGCAAGCAAACCTCCGTCAAGCGGGCGTGCGACCCAACCCGACACTGGGGGTGGAACTGGAGAATTTCGCCGGCACCGGCGCATATTCCCTTCTCGACCGTACAGAAGCCACGGTCAGCTATCAGCAGACCGTTGAACGAGGCGGCAAGCGCGAGGCCCGCACGGGACGAGCGCGCGCGGAGATCGAAGTCGCCCGACTACGACGTGATGTACGCACGCTCGATCTACTGCGGGATGTCCAGGTCGCATACGTGGAGGCTGCTGCAGCTGAGGCCGAGTTGCTTATTGCTGAAGCTCGTCTCATCGCCGCTCACCAGTCCCAAGCCGATATCGATCGGCGTGTGAAGGCCGCTCGCGACCCCCTCTTCGCAGGGTCCCGCGCTGAAATGATGACGGCTCAGGCACAGGTCTCGCGCGACCAAGCTCTGGACCGCGCCCGCAACGCCCGCGCCGCGCTCGCCCGATTCTGGAGCGGCGGCCCTGAGTTCCGTTTGGCCCTTGAGCCATTCTTCGAAGCCAAAGCAGCGGCTTTGCCCTCCAGCCTGACCGTTGCCGACCTTGCGCTTCTTGAGGCTGAACGGGACGTCGCCGTCGCCGCCATCCGCATGGAACAGGCACGGGCTGTCGTTGATCCGACAGTGAGGGCTGGCGTCCGTTACCTGGGCGACGGGAACAACGTCGCCTTCGTTGTCGGCGGCACGATCCCGCTGCGGCGCTACGATACAAATCGATCCGGAATCGAACGCGCCCAAGCTGAGCGGAACGCCGCGGAGGCCGACATCGCCGCCGCACGTCTGGCCAGGGAACGCGAGATCGTTCAACTGACCGCCCGAATTTCCTCCGCCGCCACAGAGGCGGAACGGATTCGAGCGGAAGTCATCCCCCCAGCGATCAGGTCGGTCGAGCAGGTACGCGACGGGTTCAACCGCGGTGGCTTCAGCTACCTCGACGTCACAGAAGCCGAACGCGCACTCGCTGACGCCCGAGCTCGCCGCGTCGGCGTCCTACGCCAGTACCACTTGGACCAGGCCGCTCTTGATCGGCTGACCGGCCGCCAATCCATCCACATCCAAACTGCGGAGACCCGCTAATGACGCCCGTTCGAACCTGGCGCATTGCGCCTTTCGCTCTCATCATAGTCACTGGCCTGCTCGCAGGCTGCGGCGACAAACCTAAGACGCCCGAAGCCAGCGCTGAAGCGGGTCCGGCGGACTACGAACGTGGCCCGCATAACGGACGCCTGCTGCGTGATGGGGACTTCAGTCTTGAGGTCACCATCTACGAGGAAGGTCCGGAGCCGCTATTCCGCCTCTACCCCTATCTGAAGAACAAACCGCTCGATCCGCGTCAGGTGCAAGTTGCGGTCGCACTCACGCGTCTTGGACCAAAGATCGATCGTTTCACCTTCACGCCCGAGGCCGACTATCTGGCCAGCCCCGGCGTCGTCTTCGAACCCCACTCCTTCGACGTCAGCATTACGGCCACGCGCGGCGGCGCGCGCTCGGTGTGGTCGTATCAGTCCTATGAGGGTCGCACGGTCATCAAGGCCGAGGCGGCACAGGCGGGCGGCGTCAAGACAGAGCGCGCGGGATCGGCCGTGCTCGGCGAGTCCCTTCCTCTGACGGGCAGGGTTGAAATCACCCCCGAAGGCCAGAGTGAGGTCTTCGCCCGCTATCCGGGTCGGGTCGTGAGCCTCAATGCCGCTCTTGGGCAGCGGGTGACGCGGGGCCAGGTGTTGGCGCGCGTCGAGTCCAGCGAGAGCCTGCAGACCTATTCGATCACCGCCCCGATATCTGGCGTCATCCTGACAAAGTCAGTCAATGTTGGGACGATCGCCGGGACGACGCCGATGTTGACGATCGGCGACCCAATGCGGTTGCACGGCGAGTTCTTCCTCTATCCGAAGGACGCCGAGCGCGTGCAGGTCGGCCAACAGGTCGAGGTGGTGAGCCAAGCCGGCAGCCACCGCGCCTTCGGAACAATTGAAGCAATTCTACCATCGGCAGATCCGATCAGCCAAACCCTCGTCGCTCACGTGGAGCTTCCCTATCAGGGTGGGGTCTGGCGCCCTGGGCTCGGCGTTCAAGCGCTCGTCCAGGTAGGCACTGGCAACGTCCCCCTCGCTGTCCGCACCAAAGCGCTGCAGCCGTTCCGCGACTTCACCGTCGTCTATGCAAAGGTCGGAGACACTTACGAGGTCCGGATGCTCGAACTCGGGCGCCGCACTGATGAGTGGACCGAAGTGCTCGGCGGGCTTGAGCCCGGGACAGAGTACGTCAGCGAAGGCGCCTTCCTCATTCGCGCGGACATCGAAAAGTCCGGCGCGAGCCATGACCACTAGGGAGCGCGCAGACCATGCTTGAACGCATCATCGCTCAGTCGATCCGCTTCCGTTGGCTCGTCCTGGCCATTGTCCTGGTCTCGGCCGCAGTCGGCGTCTGGAGTTTCCAGCGCCTGCCCGTCGACGCCACGCCAGACATCACCAACGTCCAGATTCAGATCAACACCGAAGCGCCGGGGTACTCGCCGCTAGAGGCCGAACAGCGCATCACTTTCCCCGTCGAGACGGCCGTGGCGGGCGTGCCGGGGCTGCAGTACACCCGCTCGGTCTCGCGCTACGGCCTCTCCCAAGTCACCGTCATATTCGACGACGGCACAGACATCTTCTTCGCCCGTCAGCTGGTGAACGAGCGTCTGCAGAACGCGCTCAGCCAGCTTCCGGCCGGGATCACGCCCGAGCTTGGCC
>JAHUZY010000207.1 GCA_019264505.1 Phenylobacterium sp.
CCTTGGGGCCATTGGGCATGGCCGAGCGCTTGAACTGGCTGAAGCCGAAGAAGCGGGTGAGGAACACCTCCAGCCAGCGGCTGATGGTCGACAGGTCGTAGGCGTTGCGGGCCTCTGGCGGGAAGTGGGGCGGCCAGGCGCCCGAGGCCGCATCCCGCCAGGCGTGCCAGGCCAGGAAGGCCACCTTCGACGGCCGCAAGCCAAAGCGGGTGATGTAGTAGAGGTGGAAGTCCTGCAGCTCATAGGGGCCGACGATGGCCTGGGTGGACTGAATGGCGCCGGCGGCGTCGGCCGGCACGAGCTCCGGCGAGATCTCGGTGTCGAGCACGGACAGCAGGATCTGGTTGGTGTCGGCCTCGAACTGCCCATGGGCGGCGACCCAGCGGATCAGGTGCTGGATGAGCGTCTTGGCCACCGAGCCGTTGACATTGTAGTGGCTCATCTGGTCGCCGACGCCATAGGTGCACCAGCCGAGCGCCAGTTCCGACAGGTCGCCGGTGCCGAGCACGATGGCCCCGCGCTGATTGGCCGCCCGGAACAGATAGTCGGTGCGCAGGCCGGCCTGCACATTTTCGAAGGTCACGTCATAGACCGGCTCGCCATCGGCGAAGGGATGCCCCAGATCGCTAAGCATCTGGCGGGCGGCGGGCCTGATGTCGATCTCCTCGGCCGTGGCGCCGATGGCCCGCATCAGGGCCCAGGCGTTGGACTTGGTGGAGTCTGAGGTGGCGAAGCCCGGCAGGGTGAAGGCCAGGATATTGGCCCTGGGCAGGGAGAGCAGGTCGCAGGCCTTGGCGGCCACGATCAGGGCGTGGGTGGAATCCAGGCCCCCGGAGACGCCGATGACGATCTTTTCGGTGCGACTGGCCTTCAGGCGCTGAGCCAGCCCCTCCACCTGGATGTTGAAGGCCTCATAGCAGTCCTGGTCCAGACGGGCCGGATCGTCCGGCACGAAGGGAAAGCGGTCCAGTCGGCGCATCAGGCCCCGGTCGGCGAAGTCCGGCTGATGGGCGAAACCGACCCGCCGAAAGTCATATTCCGGATGGCCCTCGGCTATGGCGGCGTCGTTGAAGGTGGGCGTGCGCATCCGCTCCAGGCGCAGGCGCTCGACGTCCACATCGGCCAGGGTCAGGCCGCCCTCGCGGACAAAGCGGGCGCTCTGGGCCAGGAGCACGCCCAGCTCATAGATGTCGCCCTGACCGTCCCAGGCGAGGTCGGTGGTGCTCTCCCCGGGTCCGGCGGCCGAATAGAGATAGGCCCCCTGGCAGCGCACCGACTGGGAGGCGCACAGCATGGCCCGGTCCTGGGCCTTGCCCACCACCACATTGGACGCCGATAGATTGGCCAGGATCAGGGCGCCGGCCAGGGCGCCCCGGGTCGAGGGCGGGGTCGGGGCCCAGAAATCCTCGCAGACCTCCAGGTGGAAGACAAAGTCGGCCAGATCCTCGGCGGCGAACAGCAGGTCGACGCCAAACGGGACCGTCTGGCCGGCCAGCCTCACCTCCAGGTCGGTGAGGCCGGCGCCCGGGGCGAACCACCGTTTCTCGTAGTATTCCCGATAGTTGGGCAGGAAGGACTTGGGAACGACCCCCAGGATGCGCCCCCGCGAGATGGCCAGCGCACAGTTGTAGAGCCGGCCGTTGCGCCGCACCGGCGCGCCGATGGCCAGGACCGGGCTCAGCGCCTTGCTGGCCTCGCAGATCTGCGCCACCGCCGCCTCGACGGCGTCCAGCAGGGCGTCCTGCAGATGCAGGTCGTCGATCGCATAGGCCGAGACGCAGAGCTCAGGAAAGACGATCAGGTCGGCGCCCTGGTCATGCCCCTGCCGCGCCAGCTCCAGAATCGCCTGGGCGTTGGCCGCCGGATCGCCCACGGCCACCCTGGGCGTCGCCACCGCGCAGCGCACGAACCCCTGGGCCTGACTGGAATAGAACCGATGCGCCATGCCGTCCCTCGACCTCTGAACCGCCCCTGATTGCCATAGATGGAGACGCGGGGCGAGGTCGCCCAAGCTTGACCGGATACGAACGCGGCGCCGGGCGTTTCATCATCCCGCCGCTCAAGGACAACGCCCGTGACCCTGGACCCTTACCTGCTGTTTCTGTTCGGGCTGGGCGGGATCATCCTGCTGGTGGCTTGGCTGCCCCTGGCGCTTAAGCGGCTGCCGCTGAGCCTGGCCATTGTCTGCGTGCTGATTGGGGTCGCGGTCTTCAGCCTTGGGGGCCTCAACTTCGACCCCGATCCGCGGACCTATGACACCCTGACCGAGCGCCTGACGGAGATGGTGGTCATCATCGCCCTCATGGGGGCCGGGGTGAAAATCGATCGGCCCATGGGCTGGCGACGGTGGGGGTCGGCCTGGCGGCTGCTGGGGATCGCCATGCCCCTGACGATCCTGGCCATCGCCATCCTCGGGGTCCAGGCCTTGGGCCTGTCGCTCGCCATGTCCCTGCTGCTGGCCGCAGCGCTCGCCCCCACCGATCCCGTCCTGGCGGCGGATGTCCAGGTTGGCCCCCCCGGCTCCGGCGAGGAGGGGGAGGTCCGCTTCGCCCTGACCTCCGAAGCGGGCTTCAATGACGGCCTGGCCTTTCCCTTTGTCCACCTGGCCCTGGTCTTCGCCGCGGCGGCTGCGGCCGCGGGAGACCCGATGGCCTGGCCGAGCCCGCAAGCCTGGCTGCACTGGGGGGCGATGGATCTCTTCTGGCGCATCGGCGCGGGTCTCGTCATGGGCTGGCTTCTGGGCCGCGCCATGGGATGGATCGCCTTCGACATTCCTCATGTGCGCCTGTCGGCCACCGGCGATGGCCTGATGGCCCTGGGCGCCACCTTCGTGGTCTATTCGGCGACGGAGTTCGTCCAGGGCTATGGCTTCCTGGCCGTGTTCATCGCCGCCCTGACCCTGCGATCCCGGGAGCGGAACCACAGCTATCACCGCGCCCTGCATGATTTCGCCGAACAGGTGGAGCGGCTGCTGATCATGCTGGTCCTGGTGCTGTTCGGCGGCGCCATCGCTGCGGGTCTGCTCTCAAGCCTGACCTGGAGCGACCTGGCCGTCTGCACGGTCATCCTGCTGGTGATCCGGCCCCTCGCCGGACGGGTCTCCATGTGGGGCTCAGACCTGACCCGCCGCGAAAAATGGCTGTCGGCGAGCCTCGGCATCCGGGGGATCGGCTCGTTCTTCTACATCGCCTATGGCCTCAACCACGGAGACTTCGGATCCTCCGAGCGGCTGTGGGCGATCACCGGGGCGGTGGTGCTGATGTCGGTCATTCTGCATGGCGTCGCCGCAACGCCGCTCATGGCGTGGATCGAGCGCCCCGACCGCGACGGCCGGAAGGAGGGCGAGGCCGACGTTGTGACCTGAGGGCTACCCAAGATCGTAGGGCCCCGGCTCGTACTCGCCGGTGATCTGCGCCATATGCCCCCGGGGGCGGACGTTCGGCGAATCGTGGTTCGGGAAGGCCGCCAGGGAGACCAAGACCCTTGGATCAGATGAGCCTTTCCACCGGTTCCGACGCCGCTGATCTTCACGACCTCGCCCTGCAGCGCTACGCCATGCGGCTGGGGTCGGACTATTTCATCCATATGGCCGGCGCCCTGGGGGACCTGTTCGACGGCAACCTGCTGACCGGCCTCGTCTTCCTGACCATCGCCCAGGGGTCGGTCCAGCACCTGAACCGACCCGCCCAGTTCAACGCCATGGCCGTGGACGGCGTCTTCCCCGACGAATTGCGCCGGCCGGTCAGCGTGCTGGGGGTCTCGCAGTTTCTCGGCCTGCCCTATGAGACGGCGCGCCGCCACACAGGGCGGCTGGAAAAGATGGGCTTCTGCCAGAAGGTGGGCGGCAAAGGGGTGGTCATCCCCGCCGAAATCCTCCGCGGGCCGGAGGTCCAGGCCCTGGTGCGGGCCAACTACGGCCATCTGCGCACCCTGCTGCAGGGTCTGCGCCGCGGCGGCGAGGCCCTGCTGCCGCCCCAGGACCCCCGCTGGACGCGTCCGGGCGACTGATCCTAAGACTGCGAGCGCCCCAGCGACGCCCCGTCTGGCGTCAGAGAAAAGTGGTGCCGCCTAGGTGACTCGAACACCTGACCTACGCATTACGAATGCGCCGCTCTACCGGCTGAGCTAAGGCGGCCCGTGGCGACGTGGCCGCGCCAGGGGCGAGGCTTACGTCCGGGCGGGCTATTTAGCGGCTCTTGGCCCGCTCGCCAAGCGCCTGCGTGGGTTCATGGCGCGGGGAACAGGACGGGGCCCAGGCGCGCCACCCCGAGG
>JAHUZY010000340.1 GCA_019264505.1 Phenylobacterium sp.
GCCGCATCTGAGCCGATAAGACACAGAGGGAACGGCCATGGCTCAGCTTGAGATGAACGACCTGATGTTCCGCCCCGGCCTGATGGCCGGCGAGCGGATCCTGATCACCGGCGGCGGCACGGGCCTGGGCAAGGTCATGGCCGAGGCCTGCCTGATGCTGGGCGCCGAGGTCTATATCTGTGGCCGGCGCGGCGGGGTGGTGGAGGAGACCGCCGCCGAGCTGATGGCCGCCCATGGGGGCAAGTGCGTGGGCCTGGCCTGCGACATCCGCGTGCCCGAAGCCATCGAGGCCATGCTGGACCAGATTTGGGCCGATGGCGGCGCCCTGACCGGCCTGGTCAACAATGCGGCGGGCAACTTCATCAGCCGCACCGAGGACCTCTCCCCCCGGGGCTTTGACGCCATCTCCAACATCGTCTTCCGCGGGGCCTTCTTCGTCACCCAAGGCTGCGGCAAGCGGTGGATCGCTGAGGGGCGCAAGGCGTCTGTCGTCTCCATCCTGGTCACCTGGATCTGGAACGGCGGCCCCTTCACCGTGCCCTCGGCCATGTCGAAGGCCGGTATTGCGGCCATGAGCCAGTCCCTGGCCGTGGAATGGGGCTCCTACGGCATCCGCTTCAACAATATCGCGCCGGGGCCCTTCCCCACCGAGGGGATGAGCGCCCGGCTCAATCCCGGCCAGGCCGAGGAGAGCGGCGGCGCCTATGGCGACATGAGCAGCAACCCCATGGGCCGGGTGGGCGACATGCGCGAACTGGCCAATCTGGCCGTCTATCTGCTGCATCCGCTGTCGGCCTATGTGAACGGCCAGACCATCGCCATCGACGGGGCCGCCTGGCAGGCCACCGGCGGCAACTTCTCCCGCCTGCGGGCCTGGGGCGACGACGAGTGGCAGGCGGCTCGCGAGGCGATCCAGTCCACCAACGCCAAGGACCGGGCCCAGCGCACGGTCTGACACCCCGAGGCCAGCCGAAAACGTGGTTAATCGGGTCTTAACGGCTGGGGTTCAGGCTAGGGACATGCGATCTGCGCCAGCCCTGCTCCTGACGGTCCTCCTGGCCCTGGCCGCCCCTGCGACGGCGCAGACCGACGGACGGCTGTCCCTGGAGCGTCCGGGGGCTGCGGCCCTGGGTCTGCGCGGGGCTGGGGAGGCCCCCCAGGGCGCTGCGGCGACCGCTGACGCCCCGCAGGCGGTTGAAGCCGCCGCGCCCTCGAGCCTTGGCCTGCGGCCCCTGGCAGGGCCGGTGGTGATGTCGACTCCCATTCCTCCCGACGCCCAGGCCTGCCGCATGTCCTGCGCCCAGACCTATTATTTCTGCCTGGCCGGCGACGGATCGGACGAGTGCGCCCAGGCCTGGGGTCAATGCCGGCTGGGTTGCGGGCCAGGGGCCGGCGGGGCGGGCTGATCGCCAAAGGTCACAGGGCGCCCAGGGCAAGGGCGGCCAGGACCTGATCTCAAGACCCTTCACCTTCCGCCCGCAGAGCAGTGGCGCTCGTCCAGACCACGTCCTAGAATGACGCCTGTCAGTTTTGCGTACGGAGTCGCATGTCCCAGGTCGCCATTCTTCCGATCGGAAAGCGGGCCAAGACCAAGGTCCAGAACCGGACCGCCATCCTCGACGCCGCCCGCGAGGTGTTCGGTGAGATCGGCTATGAGCCGTGCACCGTGCGCGACATCATCCGCCGCACGGGCCTCGCGGCAGGCACCTTCTACAACTACTTCAAGTCCAAGGAGGAGGTGTTCGCCGCCCTGGCAGATGACGGCGCCCGGCGCTTCGCCCCGATCCTCAAGGCCCTACGCAGCCAGAACGCCGACTTCGAGGGCTTCGTGCGCTCGGCCCTGCAAGCCTACTTCCAGTTCCTCGCCGACGAACACCAGCAGTGGGCCGACCGGCGCGAAGCCGAGGAGCACCTCTACGTCCACGGCCAGACCCCGGAGATGGAGGCGGTGTTCAACGAGGTGCGCGCCGCCATTCTCGACGAGATCGCCAGAGGCGCGGCGCCCGCCGCCGACGCCGACTATCTGGCCGGCGCCTGCATCGCCATCGCCCGCGAGGTGGGCGAACAGATGGTCAGCCGCAGGCCGGTGGACGTGGAGGGCGCCACGGCCTTCTCCACCGCCCTCATCCTGTCGGGCCTCAAGGGCCTGCCGAAGGCAGAGCCCGCCGCATGATCGGCGCCCGCTGATGCGCGCCCTGGTGGTCGAGGCCCTGGCGGCCGACTATGGCGGCTGCGTCCTGAAAGAGATCGACACCCCTGCGCCCGGTCCCGGCGAGGTGCGGGTCCGTGTCCGGGCCGCGGCGGTCAACTTCCCCGACCTGCTGCAGACCCGCGGCGAGTATCAGCACAAGCCGCCCCTGCCCTTCATCCCCGGCATGGAGATCGCCGGCGAGGTCGACGCCCTGGGCGAGGGCGTCGAGGGATTCCAGCTCGGCGAAACCGTGGTCGGCGGCGCTCGCATCGGCGGCTTTTCGGACTTCGCCATCACCCCGGCGGCCGGCCTGCGCCGCAAGCCCGAGCGGCTCTCCTTCAGCCAGGCGGCCGGCTACGCCACGGCCTATCTCACCGCCTATGTCGCCCTGGTCCGCCGGGCCAGGGCCGAGCCTGGCGAATGGCTGCTGGTCCATGGGGCCGCAGGCGGCGTCGGCCTGGCGGCGGTGGATCTTGGCCGTCATCTGGGGCTTCGGGTGATCGCGGCCTCAGCCTCCGACGAGAAACTGGCCATTGTGGCGGCTGACTACGGTCCAGAGGCCACGGTGAACGTCACCGACGGCTTTCGCGAGGCGGTCAAGGCCATCACCGGCGGCCGGGGCGCCGACATCATCTATGACCCCGTGGGCGGCGACGTGTTCGACGAGAGCGTGCGCTGCATCGCCTTCGAGGGGCGGTTGCTGTCCATTGGCTTCACCTCCGGCCGGCTGCCGGTGCTGCCGGTGAACATGGCGCTGATCAAGGGCTTCTCCCTGATGGGCGTCCGCGCCGGCGAATACGGTCGCCAGTTCCCCGACAAGGGCCGCGAGAACCAGGCGGCCATCTGGGAGCTGGCGCAGGCCGGCCAGGTCACCCCCCGGGTCCACGCCGAATATGCCCTGGCCGACTGGCGCGCCGCCTTCGACAGCCTGGCCCTACGCCAGGTGGTCGGCAAGGCCGTCATCCGTCCCGATCTCTGAACTCTGAACTCTGAACTCTGAACTCTGTCAAAGGCGTCCCCATGACCATCAGCAGCCAGGAAGACCTGGAGAAGCTCCGGACCATCGGCCGCCTGGTCGCCCAGACCCTGGAGGCCATGGGCAAGGCGCTGGAGCCCGGCATGACCACCGCCGAGCTGGACGGCATCGGCCGACGCCTGTTGGAGGCGGAGGGCGCCCGCTCGGCGCCGGAGCTCGCCTATGGCTTTCCCGGCGCCACCTGCATCTCGGTGGGGCCAGACGTCGCCCACGGCATCCCTGGCGATCAGAAGATCTGCGCCGGCGACCTGGTGAACATCGACGTCTCGGCCGAGCTGGACGGCTATTATGGCGACACCGGCGCCAGCTTCGCCGTGCCGCCGGTCACCCGCAGGGTCGAGCGCCTTTGCCGGGACGGCCGCCGGGCCATGTGGAGCGGCATCCGGGCGGTGCGCCCTGGCGCGCCCCTGAACGCCATCGGCCGGTCCATCGAGGGGTTCGCCCAGAAGAACGGCTACAGCCTGATCCGCAACCTCGCCAGCCACGGTGTCGGCCGGTCCCTGCACGAGGAGCCGGAGAGCATTCCCACCTGGTACGAGCCCCATGACCGCCGGCAGATCACCGAGGGCCTGGTCTTCACCATCGAGCCCTTCCTGGCGCTGGGCGAGGACTGGGTGGACGAGCTGGACGACGGCTGGACCCTGCGACCCACCGGCGGCGGACCAGCCGTCCAGTACGAGCACACCCTGGTCGCCACCCGCAACGGACCGATCGTCCTGACCCTGGCCAATTGAGGTCGATCGCCCTTTTCGACAGGGGAGCGGTTGACGGGGCCTGGTGGTTGGCGTATCTCCGCGCCTCGTTTTTCTGACCTGGAGCCAACAACGTGAAGCGGACATATCAGCCGTCGCGACTCGTGCGTAAGCGCCGTCACGGCTACCGCGCGCGCATGGCCACCAAGAATGGCCAAAAGGTCATTCAGCGCCGCCGCGCCAAGGGCCGCAAGCGTCTGAGCGCCTAAGGGCCTTAGCTTAAG
>JAHUZY010000354.1 GCA_019264505.1 Phenylobacterium sp.
GCGCACCTCCATCAGCCCCGCCGATTTCGCCGACCTCCTGCCCCAGGTCGTCATGCTGGGCCGGGTGTGTTCAGGCATCTATCCGATCCGTCTGGCCGGCGGTCTCGTCACCGAGTTGCACCAGCGCGACCTGCGTCAGCAGAACGCGCTGTCCCTGTTCGGGGCCAAGGACCGCATGGACCTGCAGACGGCCCTGGAGATGGCGCGCCGCCGCCCCGAGCCCATCGTCGTCACCGCCAAGGCCCATGCCGACGGCGTGGCCATCGGCATGGAGATGCTGTTCGCCCCCCTGGCCGGCCCCGAGAACGGCCCTGACCGGTTCCTGGGCCTCTATCAGCCCCTCACCATGGTCGCCCGCCTGCGGGAAAAGCCCGTGCTCAGCTTCTCCCTTGAGGACATCCGCAAGGGCGGTCCGGCCAATGAGGAAGCCCCGCGCCTGCGGCTGGCGGCCATCGACGGGCGCCGGATCGCCTGAACCGTCATGCTCAGCCGGGTCCCAGCGCCTTCCACAGGAGCTGCGCGCCCACCAGGATCATCAGGACGTAGATGGCGGTGTAGAACTGCTCAGCCTTGATCCGCCGCACCAGCCAGACGCCTGCGAAGGTCGAGGCGATGGCCAGGGGGGCGAGCACGGCCGCCGTCATCAGGTTCTGGGCGGTGAACTGGCCCAGCGCCAGATAGGCCGGAACCTTGATCCAGTTGATCACCGCAAAGAAGATCGCCGTGGTTCCCACCAGGACCGGCGGGCTCAGATTCTTGGGCAGCACCCACATCTGAAACGGCGGCTGGCCGGCATGGGCGATCTGACTGGTGAAGCCCGAGGCCGCGCCCAGCAGGGCGCCCAGGGCCAGGGGCGCATCCTTGGGCGCCTGCACCCCGCCGCCTCGGGCCAGCCACAGCCGGTGCAGGGCGAAGACGATGCTGATGGCGCCCAGCACCGCCAGGACGGCGGTGGCTGAAACCTCGGCAGCCAGCAGATAACCCAGCACGATCCCCACCGCGGCCGACGGGATCATCAGCATGAGAATGTCCCGGTCCCAACTGCGCCGAAAAGCCCACACGCCCACCACATCCTGCAGGATCAGCACCGGCAGCAGGATGGCGGCGGCCTGCACCGGCGAAATGGCCAGGGCTAGCAGCGGCAGGGAAATGGCGCCCACGCCGGCGAACCCGCCTTTGGCCAACCCCAGCAGGATCACGGCCGGGATGGCGAGGGCGTAGAAGAGCGGGTCGGTCAGCATGGCGCGCGCAAGCCTCAGGCCGGGCTCACCGGGCCGTCCGCCGATCGGACGCTGACCACGCGCAGCGCCCGCTCTCGCCCGTCCCGATCCGGCCACTGGATGGACTGGCCGGGTCGCAGGCCAAGCAGGCCAGCCCCCACAGGGCTCAGGATCGAGATCCGCCCCGCAGCGATGTCAGCCTCGGCCGGATAGACCAGGGTCACGGCGCGGGTCTCCCCGTGGGCCTGATCCACGAACTCCACCCGCGCGCCCATGCCGACGACGTCGCCTGGCGTCTGGCTATTGGGTCGAACCTCCGCCCGCTCCACCTCTTCGAGCAGGAGGCGGGCGACCTCAGGGGCGCGTTGCATCGCCCCCAGGGCCAGATCGGTGATCCGGTCGGCGTCGGTCTCTGTGAGGATGATGGCGGGGCGTGAAGCGGCCGCAGATCGGGCTGTCATGGCGTAGCATCCGGATTTGGAATGGAAGGGGAGACCCGATCGGCCTCCTGCCCATCCGGATCTCAATGACGCGGCGATGTCCCCGGACTCAGCTGACGCGCAGCACGAGCCCGGGGCTGGAAGCCTGCCGCGAGGTCCTTCCCCCGGATCCGGATCCGATTTGCGCGTGCGCTCAACATGGGGCCAGCAAGCCCACCAAGCCCCAGTGAAGTCAACCGAGGCTCAGTCAGGCGCTCGCCCCGTCCAGGACCTTGAGATCCTCAGCGCTCAGCGACAACTGCGCCGCGCCTATCAGCTCCTGCAGCTGAGCCACGCTGGTGGCGCTGGCGATGGGCGCGGTGAGGCCCGGCTGGGCCATCACCCAGGCCAGAGCCACCTGGGCGGGCGTCGCCCCATGGCCGCCGGCCACCTCGTCCAGGGCGGTCAGGATGCGCATGCCGCGCGGCGTCATGTACTTCTTGGCGCCGCCGCCCCGGGGGCTTTTGGAGAGGTCGGCCTCTGAGCGGTACTTGCCGGTCAGGAAGCCGCTGGCCAGGCCGTAGAAGGGAATGACGCCGATCTCTTCATCGATGCAGAGTTGCTGCAGCGGGCCCTCGAAGCCCGCCCGGTCATAGAGATTGTAAAGCGGCTGCTCGCTCTCATAGCGTGGGACGCCGGCGCTCGCTGCGGCGTCGATGGCCGATTTCAGTCGCTCGGCGGTGAAGTTGGACGAGCCCACCACCCGCACCTTGCCGGCCTTGATCAGCCGGCCATAGGCCTCGGCGGTTTCGGCCAGCGGGGTGTCGGCGTCGTCCCGATGCGATTGATAGAGGTCGATATAGTCGGTCTTCAGCCGCTTGAGCGAAGCCTCCACCGCGCGCTCGATATAGGCGGCCGAGAGGCCCTTCATCCCCTCGCCCATCTCCATCCCGACCTTGGTGGCCAGGACGATCCGGTCGCGCTTGCCCCCCTGGGCCAGCCAGTTCCCGATCACCGTCTCCGAGGCGCCGGCCCCGGCCGGGGACCAGCGGGAATAGACATCGGCGGTGTCGACGGCGTTGAAGCCGGCGTCGACAAAGGCGTCGAGGATCGAGAAGGAGGTCTTTTCATCGGCTGTCCAGCCAAAGACGTTGGTCCCCAGCATCAGCGGGGCGATCTTCAGGTCCGAACGTCCCAGTCTGCGCAGCTCCATGATCGGGCCTCCCTCTCGTTATGTGATCAGGCGGCCTGCTGACCGTCCTCGTAAACCGGCGCATCCTCGGCCGGCAGGGCCGGACGCCCGAGGATCATATCCGAAGCCTTCTCGGCGATCATGATGGTTGGCGCATTGGTGTTGCCCCCCACCAGGGTCGGCATGACCGAGGCGTCGATGACCCGCAGACCGGTGAGGCCCCGGACCTTCAGCTCGGCGTCGACCACCGCCATGGCGTCACCGTCGGCGCCCATCTTACAGGTGCCCACCGGGTGGTAGATGGTTTCCGAGGTCCGCTTGATCCAGGCGTCGATCTCCTCGTCGGTCTGCACCGCCTCGCCCGGCGAGTATTCGGGGCCGCGATAGGGATCCAGCGCGCTCTGACGGGCCACCTCGCGCATCATCTTGACCCCCTCGCGGATGGCGCGGCGGTCCTCCTCGGTGGCGAGATAGTTGGCGAAGATGGCCGGATGATCCATCGGATCGGCCGAGCGCAGGCCCACCCGCCCGCGGCTTTCCGGACGCAGCTGGCAGACGTGGAAGGTGAAGCCGTCCTTGGCCACAGCCACCTTGCCGTGGTCCTGCATGATGGCCAGAACGCAGTGGATCTGCAGGTCGGGCCGATCCAGATCCGGCCGCGAGCGCAGGAAGGCGCCCGATTCCAGGAACTGCTGGCGCCCCGGGCCCTTGTTGAAGAAGACGTAGTTCATGCCCACGCCCAGCGTCTTGATCAGGCCCTTTCGCATGGAATAGGCGGTGATCGGCTGCGGGCACTCCCAGGACAGGGTGACGTCCAAGTGGTCCTGCAGATTGGCCCCGACGCCCTTCAGGTCATGGACCAGCGGGATGCCGTGGGCGGCGAGCTCCTCGGAATCGCCGATGCCCGACAGCTGCAGGATCTGCGGCGACTGCACGGCGCCGGCGCAGAGCAGAACCTCGGCGTTCGCGTGGACGATGGTCTTGGCCTTGGTTTTGTCGTCCATGTACTCGACGCCGACCGCGCGCCCGTTCTCGATGACGATCCGGGTGGTCCGGGCGCCGGTCAGGCAGGTCAGGTTCGGCCGCTTCAGGGCCGGATGCAGATAGCCGCGGGCGGCGCTCCAGCGCTGGCCGTCATGGATGGTGAGCTGATAGGGACCCCAGCCTTCCTGCTGGAAGCCGTTGAAATCCTTGGTGATCAGATGGCCCGCCTGACGGCCGGCCTCGATGGTCGCCGCATAGATCGGATTGGGCGACGAGGCCTTGGAGACCTTCAGCGGGCCATCGCCCCCGTGCCAGGCGTCGCCGCCGCCCTCAAGGGCTTCAGAGCGTTTGAAGTAGGGCAGCACCTCGGCATAGGACCAGCCCGACAGGCCCATCTGGCGCCACTGGTCATAGTCCCGGGCATGGCCGCGGATATAGATCATGCCGTTGATCGAGGACGATCCGCCCCAGCCGCGGCCCCGGGGCCACCAGAGCTTGCGGTCGTTCAGGTGCGGCTCGGCCTCGGTCCAGAAGCCCCAGTTGTGCGGCCCCTCCTTGCCGATCAGCCCGCCGACCCCGGCCGGCATCTTGACCATGAGGGAGTTGTCGCGGCCGCCGGCCTCCAGCAGCAGGACCTTGGTGGCCGGGTTTTCGCTGAGCCTGTTGGCGAGCACGCAGCCCGCCGAGCCTGCGCCGATGATGATGTAGTCGTACCGGTCCATGTGACCGCCCTCCCCTGAACGCGTCTTCTTCGGGCTTACGCCCCGACTTGAAATCTAGGACCTAGCGGCCCTTCCATTGCGGCGGCCGCTTCTGGGCGAAGGCCATCGGCCCCTCCTTGAAGTCCTCGGACCGCAGCATGGCCGAAATCGCCGGATAGCGCATCTGGGCGGCCATGGCCGCGGCCAGGCTTGGCTCATCCAGCCCCTTGAACACCGCCTCCTTCGAGGCGCGGATCGACATGGGTGAGAGCTCGCAGATCTGCGCGGCCCAACGCCTCGCCGCCGTCATCAGATCAGCGGCCGGAACCACCTCGTTGACGAAGCCCAATTCGCGGCCCTCCGCGGCGCTGACCCGCCGACCGGTGAGGATCATGCCCATGGCCTGCTTCTCGCCGATCTGGCGCGGCAGGCGGTGCAGGCCGCCGGCCAGGGCGGCCAGGCCGACGCGGGGCTCGGGCAGGGCGAAGGTGGCGGTTTCAGCGGCGATGATCAGGTCGCAGGCCAGCGCGATCTCGAAACCGCCGCCCATGGCCACGCCATTGACCGCCGCGATCAGCGGCTTGGTCAGGTCGAACCGCTCGGTGAGGCCCGCGAATCCCGAAGCCGGCAGGCCCATGCCGCCGCCGGTGGCCTGATGCTTCAGGTCATTGCCGGCCGAGAAGGCCCGCTCGCCCGCCCCGGTCACAATGGCCACCCACTGGTCGGGATCGGCGGCGAAGGCGTCGAAAGCCGCATGCAGCTCGTGATGGGCCGGCGAATGCAGGGCGTTCATCACCTCAGGCCGGTTCAGGGTGACCACCGTCACCGGCCCGTCCCGCTCTACGGAGATGAAGTCGTAGGCCATGGCGTCCTCCCGTCGTGTTTGGGAGAACCTTCCCCAGGGCGCCCCTGCGTCCGTCAAGCCATTCGACGGAAAACCCAGGCGTCCTCAGGGGGCGACGAAGGTCCGCACCGCCGCGCTCAGCCTTGTCAGGCCCTCGGGATCGACAAAGACCGAGTGGCCGCTGGCGAACAGGGCCGCCGTCAGCCGCTCGGCCGGCACGCCGGCCTGGTCGAGCATGTAGCGGCCGGCATAGGCGGGCGTGCTGAGGTCAAAGAGCCCTGCGGCCCAGAAGACCCGTAGCTTGGGATTGGCGGCCATGGCTTCGGCCAGCCGCTGGTTGGCCTCATCCTCCCCCTGCCCCCAGGTCCAGGCGGCGTTGACCTCCAGGTTCAGCGCCTCATAGGTCTCCGGGGTCGCAAAGCCCAGGTGCTCTTTGAAGTAGGACTCCACCGCGCTCAGGCCGGCGGCCGAAACTGGCAACTGGCCTGTAACCGCGCCAAGCGGCCGCGGCGGCGTGTAGTTCAGGCCCGGATCGTCATAGGGGGGCCGCTGAGCCGGCGCATCCAGGGGCCGGGTGGCCCGGGTGTCCAGTTGGCCGGTGCGCAGGCCCTGGTCCTTGAGCAGGTTGAGATAGAAGTCAGCGCGGCTCAGCCGCAGTTCCTTCTCCAGGATCAGCTCGGTCGGCAGGCCGATCAGGTCGGACATGGCCTGCGCCACCGCCCGCTTCTCGTCCTCTGGCAAACTGGCCCCGGCGATCAGGGCGCGCACATAGTCGGTGCGGGCGAATTCGACGGCGGCTTCATAGACATCCTGCGCCGTGCGGCCCTCCCGGGGGATACGACCGTGGCTCCAGGCGCTGGCGGCGAAGCTTGGCAGGGTGGTGACATAGGGCATCTCGAAGCCCGGCGGCCGGGCCACCAGGGCGAACAGCAGCACCCCGTCCAGGTTCAGGTCCGCCCCATGATGGGCGACCAGCGCCGCCCGTGTGGTGCCATAGCTCTGGCCCAGGACATAGCGCGGCGAGGCCTCCCGGCCATGGGCCACGAGCCAGTCTGCAATCACCGCCTTGACCGAGAGGGCGTCGCCGTCAGGCGTCCAGAAGGCCTGGCCCTGGCCCTCGACCAGCGGGCGGCTGTAACCCGTGCCCACCGGATCGATGAACACCAGGTCGGCGGCGTCCAGCGGGCTGTCGGGATTGTCGACCATCCGCTGCTCGGCCCCCTCCCCCAGCCGCCGCTTGGGTCCGAAGGCGCCAAAGTGCAGCGGGGTGGTCGAGGCGCCAGGTCCTCCATTGAACAGGAAGATGACGGGGCGCGGCCCGGCTGGCGCATCGGTCCGCACATAGCTGGTGGTGATGATCTGGCCGCTGGGCTCGCCTTCGCCCGGGCTCACCCGCCAGGCTTCCACATGCGCCCGGTAGGCCACGGGCTGGCCGTTGAAGACGCCGTTGTGGACCGTGACCGCCGGGGCCGGCGGCGCCTCAGCCAGCGCCGCGCCGCTCAGGCTGATGGCCAGGGCGAGGGTGACCAGGATCTGTCGCAGCATGCAGGCCTCGCGGGCGGGATCAGGTTAGGGGTTCTTGGCGATCAGCCTATGCGCTGGTCCGAAGAAAAGCATTTCGTTGTGCGGCGGATCGAACCTCGATCAGTCGTGCTTCGCCGCTGGCCGGCGGAGGTGGCGCATGAACTATGCGCCAGCCGCCGGGCTGGCTGGGACAACGCAAGCACTATGCGGAGCCTTGCCGCTAGAGTTCACCCCTGGAGATCTGGGGCGGGCGGCGGAGGGGTGGATGAGCGGCATGCAGGCCTGGCGTCGTGGCGTGGCCGCCCTGCTGGCGACCCTGGCCTTCGGCCTGGCTACCCCGGCCCTCGCCGTGGCCGAGCCTTCGCCGTTCCAGATCATGCTCAAGCCGGTGAGCGGGGGCGACTCGACCGTCGACGCCCTGGCCGTCCGCTGGCGGGTCATCCTGCCGGCGGGTTCGGCCTTGGACCTCACCGCCCCGATCACCTATGCGGGCGTTGAGGGCGTCGCCGACCGGATCGAGGCCATCTCGGCGATCGACGCCTCTGGCCCTATCGCCTTCACCACCTCCGATGATCCGCCCCATCCCGGCGGCTTTCCCCATTTCCGCCACTGGATGGCCGAGCGGCCGGTGGCCGGCGTGGTCGAGGTCGCCTACCTGGCCCGGGTGCGGACGCCCGGCGGCCGGGGCGGCCCGCCCTTTGATCTGCGCGCCTCAGGGGGCGGACTGAGCGGGGCGGGCTCCGGCTTTCTGCTCCTGCCCCGCGGCGTTCAGACCTCGCACTCAAAGCTGAGCTGGGACCTGTCTGACCTGCCCGCCGGGTCAGGCGCCAGGACCAGCTTCGGCGAAGGCGACACGCAGGTGGACGGCCCGCCCTCGCGCCTGATGCAGGGCTGGTACATGGCCGGTCCCTTCGGCCGCTATGCGGGCGCAGGCCAGAGCGCCGGGTTCAGCGCCAGCTGGCTTGGCCGCGCGCCCTTTGATGCGGCCGCCGAAATGGCCTGGGCGGCGGACGCCTACACCTATCTGGGCGAGGCCTTCGGCTATCTCGATCCCGTCCCACCCTACCGGGTCTTCATGCGCTTTGTGGACGGCGCGCCCTGCGGCGGCGGCACCGCGCTCGGCGCCTCCTTCATGTATTCCCGTTGCGCCCTGGCTGAGGGCGAAACCGCGGCCTCCCCGCGGGAGACCCTGGTCCATGAGATGGTCCACATGTGGGTCGGCGGGATCGAGGGACCGCAGGGCGTCACCAGCTGGTTCACCGAAGGTCTGACCACCCACTATACGCGGCTGATGATGCTGCGCGGCGAGCTGGACTCCGTGGACGCCTACGGGGCGCACATCAACCATTCGGCCCAGGCGCTCTATGGCCTGGCCGCCCAGGATCTGAGCGCGCAGGAGATCGTCGCGGTGGGCTTCGCCGATGGCGACATCCGCCACATCCCGTATCACCGCGGCGCCTTCTATTTCGCAGACCTGGACGCCCGCATTCGTGAGCGGTCCGGCGGGACCCGCACCCTGGACACGGTCCTGCGCCCCATGTTCGAGGCCCGCCAGGCTGGCCAGACCTTCGATCACGCCGCCTGGGTCGCCCTGATCAGCGCCGAGATCGGGCCGGCCGCCCGTGAGGAGTTCGAGGCCCGCATCCTGCGCGGCGAGGCTTTCGTCCCCCACCCGAACGCCTTTGGCCCCTGCTTCACCCGCCGGGACAAGACCTATGAGATCGAAGGCCGCGGCCCTGTCGATCGCTATGAATGGGTGCGTCAAACCGACGTCCCCGACGATCTCTGCCGCAACTGGTAGGACTTCAAGATGATGCTTGTTCGCCCCCTCCTCCTGGCCGCCCTGCTGGCCTTTGCCGGCGCCGCGGAAGCCGCCACTCACCGGTTCGTCGCCATGGCCGGGGGGGAGAAGGTCGGCCATCTGGTGGCCGAGGTGGATGGCCGCACCACCTCCGTCGACTTCGCCATCAACAACAATGGCCGCGGCCCAAAGGCGCGCGAGCAGATCACGGTGGACGCCGCCGGCGCGCCGGTGAGCTGGGCCATTGAAGGCTCCTCCCTGTTCGGCAGCCCGGTGCAGGAGTCCTTCAGCCGCCAGGGCGGCACGGCCCAGTGGGTCAGCCAGGCTGACGAAGGCCAGACGGAGGTGACCGGCCCCGTCCTCTACGTTCCCAATGACGGCAGCCCCTGGATTCTTGGCCAATACGTCAAGGCGCTGCTCAAGGCGCCCGGCCAGACCCTGCCCGCCCTGCCGTCAGGGACCATGCGCCTGCAGGAGGTCCGCAAGTTCACCCTGGGCCAAGGCGCCTCGGCGGTGAAACTGACCGTCTATGAATTGTCGGGCGTCGATCTGACCCCCAGCTATGTGATGGTGGACGCCCGCGGCGACCTGTTCGGCGTCCTGGGGGGCGGCCTGATCCGGGAAGGCTATGAGGCGCACCTGGATGAGCTCAGCGCCCTGGCCCAGGACATCTCCCTCGCCCAGGCCAAGGCCGCCCAGGCCAGGCTCGCCCACCGGTTCGACACCCCGGTGCGCATCCGCAATGTCCGCATCTTCGACCCCGAGACCATGACCCGCAGCGCGCTGTCTGCCGTGGTCGTCTTTGGCGACCGGATCACCAGCGTCCAGCCGGAGACGGACGGGCCGCCCCCGGAGGGCCAGGTGGTGATCGACGGCCAGGGCGGGACCCTGATGCCGGGCCTGCACGACATGCATTCCCACACCTCGCTCTCCTCCAACCTCTTCTATCTGGCGGCCGGGGTCACCGCGACGCGGGATCAGGGCAATGACAATGACCGGCTGATGGGCATGGTCAAAGGGCTGGAGAGCGGCGAACTGGCCGGTCCGCGCATCGTGCGCAACGGCTTCCTGGAAGGCCGCAGCCCCTATTCCGCCCGCCATGGCTTCATCCCGGAGACCCTGGAAGAGGGCCTGGAAAACGTCCGCTGGTACGCCGAGCGCGGCTACTGGCAGATCAAGATCTACAACTCGATGAACCCCGATTGGGTGGGGCCCCTGGCGGCCGAGGCCCGGCGCCTGGGCATGGGGGTGACCGGGCATGTGCCGGCCTTCTCCAACCCCGACCGGGTCCTGATGGACGGCTATGACGACATCGCTCACATCAATCAGCTGATGCTGGGCTGGATCCTTGATCCTGAGGAAGACACCCGTACGCCCCTGCGCCTCACCGGCATGGCGCGAGCGTCAGACCTCGATCTGACCTCCGAACGGGTCCTCTCGACCGTCCGGTACATGCGTGAGAACGGCAAGGCGCTGGACACCACCGCCATGATCCTGGAGCGGCTGATGCTGAGCCGCTCAGGCCAGGTGCACCCGGCTGACGCCCCCTATTTCGACCATGTGCCGGTGGCCTATCAGCGCTACCGCAAGCGCTCCTTCGTCACCCTGGGCGAGGGCCAGTACGAGACCGACGCCGCCTATCAGGCCGGCTTCGGCAAGGTGCTGGAGGTGCTCAAGCTGTTGGACGACAACAATGTCCAGCTGCTGCCCGGCACCGACGACGGCACGGGCTTCTCGGTCCATCGGGAGCTGGAGGTCTATGTGATGGCGGGCATTTCGCCGGCCAAGACCCTGCGCCTGGCCACCCTAGACGCCGAGCGCTATTTCGGCCGCGATCACGAGCTCGGCTCCATCGCCCGCGGCAAGCTGGCCGATCTGATCCTGGTGGAGGGCGACCCCACCACCGACATCAGCGACATCCGCCAGGTGCGCATGACCATGGTCGGCGGGGTGGTCTACTACCCGGCCGAAATCTACGACCACCTCAATGTGAAGCCGTTCGCAGCCCCGCCGCCGGTC
>JAHUZY010000056.1 GCA_019264505.1 Phenylobacterium sp.
GCCCTGGACCTATACCGACGAGCAGCAACTGTTTGGCGTCGTGCGCGGTGAGTTCGATTTCTCGGCCAACCTCACCGGCTGGGCGGCGCTGGGCGGCCGCGACGGCAAGGAAGCCAATGTCCTAGCCAATCCTACCGCCCTGGCCGGGGGCGCCACCAGCGCCTATCGCTTCGACAACACCCGCGAAGACGAGGTGATCTCCGCCGATGCGGGCCTGAGGGCGGCCTTCGCCACCGGCGGCTTCGACCACCTGCTGGTGGCTTCGGTTTCGGCCATCCAGTCGAAGTCGCGCAACGCCTACGCCTTCTCCAACTTCGCGGGCTTCGGCGGCGACCTCTACAATCCGACGGGGGCCCCGCAGCCGGCGGCCAACTTCTTTGTCGGCGGCGACCTGAACGACCCCGGCGTCACCGAGGAGGTCGACAACCGCTCCTTCGCGCTGGCCGACATGATCACCTTCTGGGACGGTCGGATGATCGCCACCCTGGGCGCCCGCTTCCAGGAGATCGAGACCACCTCTTTCGACTACAATACCGGCGCCCAGGTGTCTCAGTATGCCGATGACGCCGTCACCCCGTCCTTCGGCCTGGTTTACAAGGCCACAGACGCCGTCTCGGTCTACGCCAACTACGCCGAAGCCCTGACGCCCGGACAGGTAGCGCCGGCGACCTCGGGCGGGGTCCCGATCCTGAACGCCGGCGAGATCACCGCCCCCTTCCGCAGCAAGCAGTACGAGGCGGGCGTCAAGTTCGACCAGGGGACCTTTGGCGGGACGCTCGCCGTCTTTTCCATCACCCAGCCCAGCGCCATCGTGGCGGCCAATCGCTTCGTCGTCGACGGCGAACAGGAACACCGCGGGGTCGAGTTCAGCGTCTATGGCGAGCCCATGCCAGGCCTGCGCGTCCTGGGCGGCGCGACAGTGCTGAACGCCGAGCGCGAACGCACCCAGGACGGCGCCTTCGATGGCAAGACCGCCATCGGCGTGCCTGAGCGTCAGGCCAACCTGAACGTTGAATACGACCTGCCTGCACTGCCGGGCCTCACCCTGGATGGCCGCCTCGTCTATACGGGCGAGCAATTCGCCAACGCGTCCAACACCCTGGAGCTGGACGCCTGGAGCCGACTGGACCTGGGGGTGCGCTACAGCTTCGAAGCCCAAGGTCGGCCGCTCACCCTGCGTGCCCGGGTGGAGAATCTCACCGACGAGGCCGACTGGCTCTCGGCGGGCGGCTATCCCGGCGCCAACTATCTGGTCCTGGGGACCCCGCGGACCTTCATCGTTTCGGCCTCGGTGGATTTCTGACTTGGCTCAGGGCCAGAGGCGCGCGGATTGGTCCGTTGCGTCTCGGCCTAGAACCGCCTAGTTGAAAGCAATTCGCAAACTCAGCCCCGTCCTTAAGCCCGTCCGCATGACCCGCAACACCGTCCGCGTCTGGTCCGTGGTCCATAAATGGACCAGCCTCGTCTCGGCGGCCTTCATGCTGATGCTGTGCCTGACCGGCCTGCCGCTGATCTTCCATCACGAGATCGATGAGGCTCTCGGGACCCACGGGACCTACGAGGCGCCGCCCCTGGGGACGCCGACCCTCAGCCTCGACCACATGATGGCGACCGCCCTGGCCGAACGGCCCGGCGAGGTCCCGCTCTATCTGAGCTTCGACGAGGACCGGCCGGTGATCAACGTCACCACCGGCCCCCGGCCGGACGCGGCCGATGCCGACATGCACTTCGCGTCCTTCGACTGGACGAGCGCGCAGCCCTTGCCGCCCCACCCACAGGGCGGTGTCATGGACTTTATCCTGACCCTGCACATCGAGATGTTCATGGGCCTGCCCGGCATGCTGTTCCTGGGCTTCATGGGGCTCGTGGTGTTTGCCGCCATTGTCTCGGGCGTCGTGCTCTATGCGCCCTTCATGCGGAAGCTGGACTTCGGCGTCGTGCGGGTCACCCGCTCTTCCCGGGTCAAGTGGCTGGACTATCACAACCTGCTCGGCGTGGTGACCGTGGCCTGGCTGAGCGTCGTGACCCTGACGGGCACGATCAACACCCTGTCGCTGCCCATCATCCAGTACTGGCAGGCCGACCAGCTGGCCCAGATGACCGCCCCCTATCGCGGCCTGCCGCCCGCCCGCGCCGAGGCCTCGATCCAGCAGGCGATAGACACCGCGCTCGCCGCCGCCCCGAACATGCGCGTCCAGTTCGTCGCCTTTCCCGGCGTGGCCTATTCCACGCAGCACCACTACGCCGTCTTCATGCAGGGCGACACGCCGCTCACCAAGCACCTGCTGACCCCGGCCCTGATCGACGCCCGCACCGGGGATCTCACCGCCATCCGCCCCATGCCCTGGTACGCCCAGGCCCTGCTGCTGTCGGGACCGCTGCACTTCGGCGACTATGGCGGCCTGCCGCTGAAGATCCTCTGGGCCCTGCTCGACATCGCCGCCATCGTCGTGCTGGGCAGCGGTCTCTATCTGTGGCTCAGCCGCCGCCGGGCCCCCGCCACCGATCCTGTGGTCGCCCAACTTGGCGACCGCCCGACCCTGGCGCCGGCGGAATAAGCATGAGCCGCAAGCCTGACAGCGCCAATCTGTGGCGAACCTTCGCGGCCCCTCTGCTGATCCTGGGCGCCAGCCTCGTCGGACTGATCGCCGCCCTGGTGGCCAATGGCCCCGGAGACTGGATCTCCTGGTTCGCGCTCAGCGCGCCGCTGGTCGCTGTGGTCTGGGGCCGTCTGCGCCGCGCGCGTTAGGCCTTGGCCGGGAAGACCCGCGCCAGGTCAGGATCGATACGCACCGTCACGGTCTGACCCGCTTCCGGAGCGGCGCCCGAAACATGGGCGTGGACCTGCTGGCCGTCCGCCGTCAGCTGCACCTCGTGATAGCCCCCGCCAAACCGCACCTGGGCCACATGGGCCGGCGCCCCCGCCTCGGCGAGGCGCAAGCCCTCCGGGCGCACCATGACGACAGCCGGCCCATCGGCGTAGCCGCTCGCCGGAACAGGTCCGAACGGGGTGTGGGCCAGGCCGGCGCGCATCTGGCCGGCAATCAGATTGACCTCGCCGAGCAGACGGGCGGCCTCGGGCGAGACGGGATCGAGATAGCAGGCCCGCGGCGCGCCGGCCTGGATGATGCGGCCGTCATGCATCAGCACCAGATCGTCGGCCATCAGCAGGGCCTCGCGGGCGTCATGGGTGACCACCAGGACCGTGGCGCCGGCCGCCCGCAGGGCCTGGGTGAGTGAGAGGCGCACCTCCCCCTTCAGGTGGGCGTCGAGACCGGAAAAGGGCTCGTCCAGCAACAGGATCTGCGGCGCCCGCGCCAGCGCCCGGGCCAGCGCCACCCGCTGCTGCTCGCCGCCGGACAGGGCGTGCGGCCAGGCCTTGGCCCGCGCTCCGAGCTGGACGGCCTCCAGCAT
>JAHUZY010000092.1 GCA_019264505.1 Phenylobacterium sp.
GGGCCAGCCGGCGGACCGGATGGGCCACGAGGCGGTTGAGGAGAAGGGAGCTCATCAGGGAGACCGCCACGGCGATCAGGATGAAGGGCAGCAGAGCGGCCCGCTCGGCGGCGATGATCTCGTCCACGTCCCGGGCTTCCAGGGTCAGGACGCCCAGCACCGCCTTGACGTGCTGGATCGGAATGGAGACCGAAACCACACGTTCGCCGTCGGCGCCGACTCGCAGCCCCGCCCAGTGGACGCCGCGCAGGGCGGTGTTGACCTCGGCCCGCAAGGCGGCCTGGGCCTTGGCGGCTTCGGCGCTGTCGGGATCATCCTCAGACCCGCCGCTCAGATTGAGGTCCAGCCCCGGCCCGTCCCCGCGCGCCCGGGCTGGCGGCAGGGTTCGCCACTCCACCCGGTCCGACACCCAGTAGGAGTCGGCGATCAGCCGGCCTTCGGCGTCGAAAAGCCGGGCCCGCTGAGAGCGCGGGTTGGACAGGAGCTGAAGGATTTCAGAAGCGTAGGCGCCGTCCATCATCGGCTCGGGCTCGCCGACCGTGGCGGCCTGGTCGATGATGGTGGCCAGCAGTTCGCCCTGGGTGGTCAGGCTGTCGATCCGGGCGTTGACCAGGCCCCGGCGCAGTTCGTTCAGCACCAGGGCGCCGGAGATCAGGATCGCCAGCCCAAACAGGTTGAGGACGATGATCAGCCGCCCCAGCCGCGAGCCGGGCAGCCACCGCAAGCCCCGGCGCCGCGGCGGGTCTTCAGGACTCGCGATAGCGGTATCCGACGCCATAGAGGGTTTCGATTGCGTCGAACTCAGGGTCGATCTCGCGGAACTTCTTGCGCATGCGCTTGATGTGGCTGTCGATGGTCCGGTCGTCCACATAGACCTGATCGTCGTAGGCCGCATCCATCAGGTTGTCGCGGCTCTTCACAAAGCCGGGCCGCTGGGCCAGCGACTGAAGCAGCAGGAATTCGGTGACCGTCAGCTTCACCGGCCGGTCCTCCCACAGACAGTCGTGGCGGGCAGGATCCAGGGTCAGCTTGCCGCGCTTCAGCGCCCGGGCCTCAGCCTCGGAGACGGGGCCGGCGACCCCTTCGCCACCATCTGCGCCGGCCCGGCGCAGAACCGCCTTCACCCGTTCGAGCAGCAGGCGCTGGCTGAAGGGCTTGTGGATGTAGTCGTCGGCGCCGAGGTTGAAGCCGAGGATCTCGTCGATCTCGTCATCCTTGGAGGTCAGGATGATGACCGGCAGGTCGCTCGTCCGACGCAGGCGGCGCAGGACCTCCATCCCGTCCATCCGCGGCATCTTCACGTCGAGGATCGCCAGGTCCGGGGGCTCGTTCTCCAGAGCAGCCAGGCCGGCCGCGCCGTCGAAGAAGGCCTTCACGGCGTGGCCGTGACTTTCCAGGGCGAGGCTGACCGAGGTGACGATGTTCTCGTCGTCATCGACCAGGGTGATGTTGGCCATCGGGAAAAGCACTCCTGAAGTCTTCGGCGGTGTGGCGAAGCTAGTGGTTTGGCCTGATGGCCTCAATGTGGCGCGTCACACGTGGTCAAGGTTAAATTCCCGACAGATTGGGCCGTTCCGCCATCAAGGGGAGCTTAATTCTATTGGGTCACTATCGGCTCCAGGTCCTGGGGAGCGACCAGATGGAACGGCCCAAAGTGCATTACGAGGTTTTCGTCCGGAAGACCGTCGGCTCCGGCTGGACGTTGGAAATGGCGACCGAAAACCGTGGTCAGGCGGTCGCCGTGGCCGAGGAGCTGATCGCCGAGCGGCGGGTCGCCTCGGCGCGGGTCACCAAGGAGTCCATGGACCCCGAGACCAACGAATTCCAGAGCGTGGTCATCCAGTCCCTGGGCCTGCCCGACACCGCCAAGGTGAAGAAGACGCCGGAGCGCAACGATCCCCTCTGCGTGGCGCCGCAGGATCTCTACACCGTCCACGCCCGGGAACGGATCGGCCGGCTGCTCGACGGCTGGCTTGCGCGCCATCACGCCACCCCATTTGAACTGCTGCACCGGGCCGACCTGGTCGAGCGGCTGGAAGCCTCCGGGGTGGAGCTGCAGCACGCCATCCAGAAGATCGCCGTGCCGGAGTCCCAGGCCCGCGGCGTCTCGATCCACGACGTCATGCGCGCCTTCCAGAGCCTGGTGGAGCGGGCCATCGAGCGGCTGCTGGGGGACGCCCGTCGCGGCGACCTGCCCGATGTGGACAAGGAAGGTTTCGCCGCCGCGGCTGAGCGCGTCTCCCACGCCCCGGATCGGGCCTATCTGCTGGGGGCCGGGGTCGCCGCCTCCATCGCGCCGGCCCGAAACTGGAGCGAGAAGGTCTCGCGCCTGCTGGACCTGGCCGACGCCGCCCCGATCGCCGGTCCCCCCCGGGGCCTGGCCCTGCAGACCATCGAACAGCCCCTGGCCGAGATCCTGGGCTCCAGCGCAGGCCTGGACGGCCTGATCGGCAAGGATCTGGACCTGGGCGTCCGTCTGGCGGCAATGACCCGCCTGGCCGCCCATGATGCGGTTGAGGCGCTGATCAGCCTTGAGCCCTCGGTGGCCAAGATCATGCCCGAGCTGTCGGAGCCGGCCCAGCGCCTGGCGAAGTGGCTGGCCACCGAAGACTTCCGCGCCGTGCGCGGCGCGATCACCAAGCGGGTTCTCAAGGAGCTCAACGGTCCCCGCCGGCTCAAGCCCAGCGACGGCGCCGGCGAGATCGACCTGCTGCGGGGCCTGGCCATGGCCCTGACAGCGGCGGCGGGCGACCTGGTGCCCCTGGACGATGTGCACCAGGCCTTTGTCAACCGGTCCAAGATGCTGGTCACCGGCGACTTCGTGGAGGCCTATCTCGGCAAGGGGCAGACCGCCCTGGCCGAAGCCGAGGCGCTCATGTGGCTGGTGGAGAATGTCATCGGGTCGGCCAACAAGCGCCAGGCGGTGCGATGGCTGGGCGCGGTGGTCGGCTCGCTCGCCTTCGAAAAGGACGCCCGCAACC
>JAHUZY010000140.1 GCA_019264505.1 Phenylobacterium sp.
ATCTGACCCTGGCCGGCCGCAAGCGCGCCATGGCGAGACTGGGCCAGACCCCAAGCGGTCTGCTGGAGGACGCCCTGATCGTCGCTGCGGGCGCGGCCGTCGTGGCCCTGACGGTGAACCGGCGTTGAGCCCTAGCCCAGATTGCGCCCGAACAGGGTGATCAGCCGCTCCCAATGGCGCTCGGCGGCCGCTTTGTCGTAGGCCGCCCGCTGCGGGAAGGCGAAGCCGTGGGACGTGCCGGGATAGAGCTCGACCTCAGTGGGCGCCTCGCGGGGCTCCAGGGCCTCGGCCAAGGCCCGCACGGTCTCCAGCGGCGCCCAGCGGTCGGTCTCGGCGCAGGCGAAATAGAGCTCGGCCTCGGTCTTGTGGGCGACCTTGTGCGGACTGTCCTCGCGATCGGTGACCAGATAGGTGCCATAGAGCGAGGCCGCCGCGGCGATCCGCTCGGGATGTCGGGCCGCGGCGTTGATCGAGAACTGACCGCTCATGCAGTAGCCCAGGCAGCCGGCGGGGCCTCCGCCTGCCGCCGGATCCTGATCCGCAAACGCCAGCAGGACGTCTGAGTCAGCCATGACCATGGGAATGGTCAGGCCGTTCATCAGGTCGACCATGCGGGTGCGGGTGGCCTCGTCATTGAGGTCGCCGATCTCCAGGACGCCCGCCCGGTGATAGAGGTTGGGCAGCATGACGTAGTAGCCGACCGTGGCCAGGCGCCGGGCCATGTCGCGCAGTTCCTCGCGGATGGCTGGGGCGTCCATGAAGAACAGGATGACGGGATGCGGCCCGCCCCGTTCGGGATGGACCACGAAGGTGGTCATGGGGCCGTCCGGAGTCGCGATCTCGTGGGTCTGTTCGATCATGGCGGAGCTCCGAGGGGGATGTTGACCCTGACCTGCCTCAGGCCTGGCCGATGTCCTTCAGCTTCGCCTGCAGGGACATCTTGTCAATCGAGGCGAGCGGCAGGTTCACGAACAGGCGAATGCGGTTCCCGAGCAGCCGGGCGGCTTCGGCGAAGGCGGCTGCGATTTCAGCCTCGGTCCCTTCCACAGCGGCGGGGTCTTCCACGCCCCAATGCGCTGAAATGGGCTGGCCTGGCCAGATGGGGCAGACCTCACCGGCGGCGTTGTCACAGACGGTGAAAATGAAATCGAGCGTTGGGGCGCCGGGCGCGGCGAACTCGTCCCAGCTCTTGGATCGGAAGTCCTCCAGGCCAAATCCGCAGGCCTCAATGATCGGCCGGACATTTGGGTTCACCCGGCCCGTGGGCATGGAGCCCGCGGAATAGGCCTTGAACCGCCCCGCCCCTTCCTTGTTCAGGATCGCTTCGGAGATCACCGAGCGTGCGGAATTGCCGGTGCAGAGAAACAGGACGTTGTAGGTCTTCTCAGTCATGCGCGCGGTCCCGCAGCCAAGGTTGGTTTCGATGGTTCCGGGATATAGGAAGTTTGACGCGCTTTGAAGCCGCCAGCTCCGTTCTCTTGAGGCCCGATGTCTGATCTCCCCGCCCTTCAGTCACAGTTTCTCCCACCCCCGCAGATCGAGCAGCTGGAGCCTGGGCGGCGGGCCTCCCATCCCCCGCGCATTCTGCTGCTCTATGGTTCGCTGAGAGAGCGCTCCTACAGCCGGCTGGCGACGGAAGAGGCCGCGCGCATCCTGGAGCGACTGGGCGCCGAGACCCGGACCTTCGATCCCGCCGGCCTGCCCCTGCCCGACTCCGTCTCCCCCGACCATCCGAAGGTCCAGGAACTGCGCGCCCTATCCCTGTGGTCTGAGGGCCAGGTGTGGTGCAGCCCTGAGCGACACGGGACCATCACCGGGATCATGAAGGCGCAGATCGACTGGATCCCGCTGGAGGTCGGCAGCGTCAGGCCCACCCAGGGCCGCACCCTAGCGGTGATGCAGGTCAGCGGCGGGTCGCAGTCGTTCAACGCTGTGAACACGCTGCGCCTGCTGGGACGGTGGATGCGGATGATCACCATCCCCAACCAGTCCTCGGTCGCCAAGGCCTATGAGGAGTTCGACGAGGCCGGCCGGATGAAGCCGTCGGCCTATTACGACCGGATCGTCGATGTGATGGAGGAGCTGATGAAGTTCACCCTGCTGACCCGAGACCAGGCTGATTATCTGGTGGATCGCTACAGCGAGCGAAAGGCTGAAGGTCGTGAAACGGTCGGCCATCAGCTTGGGGCCGCCGCCATGTCGCATGAGGCGACGCCGGCCAGGCCCTGAGTTCGCCCGGCTCGTCCTAGGGCTGCGGGCTCAGCGCGACGTTCATCGCCTCGACCAGACGCGCGACCTCAATGGGTTTGGCCACCACCTGGTCCATGCCTGAGGCCACATACTCGGCCACCTGGTGGCTAAGCGCATTGGCCGTCAGGGCGATGATCGGCGTACGGGTCAGGCCCAGGCGGGTTTCCTCGGTGCGGATCAGGCGGGTCGCCTCGATCCCGTCCATGACCGGCATCTGGGCGTCCATCAGGATCAGGTCCCACGGCTCCTGCCGCCAGGCCTCCAGGGCCTGCGCGCCATCCCCGACGAAGCGCGGCTGAACGCCCAGTTGGCCGAGCAGCGTGCTCAGCACCAGCTGATTGACCTGATTGTCTTCCGCCGCCAGGACCCGCAGACTCTCACCCAGGGCCTCAGGGGCGGCCTCGCGCGTCTGACGCTGCGAAACAACTGCGTCGGCTGATCCCCTGGCCAGCGGCAGGGTGACCACAAAGGTCGAGCCGACCCCAGGCTCACTCGACAGCGACAGTTCGCCCGACATCAGCCGGACCAGCTCCCGGCAGATGCTCAGGCCCAGGCCCGTGCCGCCGAAATGACGGGTGGTCGAGCTGTCGGCCTGGACGAAGGAGTCGAAGATCAGCGCCTGACGGTCCTTGGCGATTCCGACGCCCGTGTCGGCGACGCTGACGACCAGGCCGGCTGTCCCTTGGTCCAGGCCGATGACCACCTCGCCGCTGGCGGTGAACTTCAGCGCGTTGGACACCAGATTAGATAGCACCTGCCGCACCCGCCCGGGGTCGCCGCGCAACAGACCGGCGACAGCCGGTGTCGCCTCGACCCGCAGGGCCAGTCCCTTGGCGGCGGCCAGCGAGGCGAAGGTCTCCCTGACCCCGTTGGCCAACGCCGCGGGATCAAAGTCGACCTCCTCCAGCTCCACCTTGCCGGCGTTGATCTTGGAGAGATCGAGCACGTCGTTGACGATGGCCAGCAGGCTCTCGCTGGAGCGACAGATCACGTCCAGTCGCTGGCGCTGCTCGGCTGGGAGGTCATCATGGGCCATGGCCTGGGCCATGCCGTAGATGCCGTTCAACGGGGTGCGGATCTCGTGGCTGACGGTGGCAAGGAACAGGCTCTTGGCCTCATTGGCCGACTCCGCGGCCTGGCGCGCCTCGATCAGTTCCAACTCATTGCGCTTTTCCTGGTCCATGTTGCGCACCGCGCCCACCGCGCCGACTACCTCGCCGGCCTCGTCGCGGACGGCTTCAGCGACGCTCTCGACCCAGCGCATGCCGCCGTCCTGCCGGACATGCCGATGGACAATATGGAGCGGCGGCCCGCCGGCCAGATGCTGGTCCCAGGCGGCCATGGCCCCAGGCAGATCCTCCGGGTGGACGGGGGCCCAGAGCTGGGCCATGGCCGTGTCGTAGTCGACCACATCCCGACGTTGCTGCTCGCTGATCGCCTCCCGGCGGGCATGGTCGAGCTCCCAGACCCGGATCCTGGCGATGCGCATGGCCGCCCGGAGCCGCCGCTCTGAGCGGGCGGAGTCCTCCAGGGCGGCGGCCAGTTCATTGGCCATCTTCACCCGGGCGTAGTCGTCGCCCAGAAGGGAGGCCAGGGACTGAAAGTGACGCACCGTCCGATCGACGCGGGGGCGGGCCTGTCCATCGATGGCGATCAGGGCGCCCAGGACCTTGCCATCGCTGATGATCGGCACGCCAAGGAAGGCCGTCATATCCGGGCCCGCGGCGAGGTTCAGCGTCCTCGCCTGGGGATCGGTCTCGAAATCCTCGATCCAGAGGGGCGCTGCCGTGGCGATAACATGCCGGCTGGGAAAGCGCCTGTTGGTGTCGCCTTTGAAGGGTTGGGTGCGGGAATGGCGGCGGCCCTCACGCCAGACCACATCGGCGCCCAGGCCCCCATAGACCGCATGGGCGAGCCTGACCACGCGCTCAGCGGTGGAGCGCACCGCCTCTAGCGGAACGGAAGGATGGACCACGCGCCGCCCTCAACTGTGATTTCAGACCCGCATCCTAACGGTCGGGGAATTAATCCCTCCCGCCCAAGG
>JAHUZY010000015.1 GCA_019264505.1 Phenylobacterium sp.
CCGCGGCCGCGGGGGGGACCCCGGGCTTCGCCGCCTCGGCGGCCCGCAACTGGGGCAATATGTACCTGATGGGCGAGGTTCCTGACTATGAGCCGCGGCCCAGCCAGACCCTGGCGGCCCTGGCCCAGAAGGCCGGGACCAGCCCTGAGGCCCTGGCGCTCGACCACCTGTTGTCCAACGGCGGGCGGGGCATGCTCTACCTGCCCTTCCTCAACTATGCGGAAGGCTCGCTGGCCCCCAGCTATGAGATGCTGGGTCATCCCGACGCGGTGCCGGGCCTGTCGGACGGCGGCGCCCATGTGGGCATGATCTGCGACGGCTCCTTCCCCACCTCCAACCTCACCCACTGGACCAGGGACCGGAGCCGGGGACCCAGGTTCGACCTGGAGGCCATGGTGCGGATGCAGACCCGCGACACCGCCCGGGCCGTCGGCCTCTATGACCGGGGCATGCTGGCGCCTGGATACCGGGCCGATCTCAACATCATCGATTATGAAAACCTCGCCCTGGAGGCGCCCAGCGTCGCCTACGACCTGCCGGCCGGCGGCCGCCGGCTGATCCAGCGGGCAAGGGGCTATGTCGCCACCATCGTCGCCGGCCAGATCACCCAGCGGGATGGAGAGCCCACCGGCGCCCTGCCCGGCCGCCTGCTGCGCGGCGCCCAGGCGCAGCCTGTGGCCATGGCGGCGGAATAGCTCAAACTGCACGACAGGGTTGAACCTTCTTCGGACTTCGCCATTCCCCGCTGGGCATGACATCCTTCGACCCGACCCCCGCCCACGGCCTGCAGCGCCTGATCTATGCCAGCCGCCAGAACCTGCCGCCCGACGCCCCCCTCGATGAGGTGGTGGCCGACATCATCCAGGCCTCGATCCGCAACAACCGCGAGCGGGCCATCACCGGCCTGCTGCTGGTGCATGAGGGCTGGTTCATCCAGGCCCTGGAGGGACCGGGACCTGCGGTGCGCGAGCGTTTTGAGCGCATCGCCGCCGATCCGCGCCACGCCGACGCCCGAGTGCTGGAGATCGAGCCGGCTAGCGCCCGCGCCTTCGCAGACTGGAATATGTGCGCCCGGACCCTGTCGGACGCTGATGACGGCCTGTTGGACGCCCTGGCCGAGCGCGAGAGCTTGGCGCCCGAACGACTGGACGCCCGCAATGCGCTGCGGCTTCTGAAGGCGGTGCGCGACATCCAGGGCCGCGCCGGATTCGGCTGAGCGAGCCTCGCGTTTTCCCTTCGACCGGCCCGCCGACGCAAGCCATAAGGCGGCCCATGACCGCTTCGCTCGACGAGGCGCGGGAGGTCCTGCGCCGCACCTTCGGACACGCTGACTTCCGGGGCCTTCAGGGCGAGGTGATCACCGAGGCCCTGGCCGGGCGCAGCGCGCTCGCCGTCCTGCCCACCGGCGGCGGCAAGAGCCTCTGCTACCAGATTCCCAGCATGCTGCGACCTGGGCTCGGGCTCGTGGTCTCGCCGCTGATCGCCCTGATGACCGACCAGGTCGCGGCCCTGCAGCAGTCAGGGGTGGCCGCCGCGCGCCTGGACTCCGCCATCGAACCCGAGGAGCGGGCGCAGACCTGGCGCCGGGTCGAGGCCGGCGAGCTCGACCTGCTCTATGTGTCGCCCGAAGGGCTGATGGCCCCGCACATGATGGAGCGGCTGCGGCGCACGCCCCTGGCGCTGATCGCCATCGACGAGGCCCACTGCGTCAGCCAGTGGGGCCACGATTTCCGCCCCGACTACCGTACGCTGGGGCGGCTGGCCGACATCTTCCCCGACGTGCCGCGCCTGGCGGTGACCGCCACCGCCGACGCCCGGACCCGCGACGACATCCGCGCCGAGCTGCGCCTGGAGGACGCCGAGGAGTTTGTGGCGAGCTTCGCCCGGCCCGAGCTCGCCCTGTTCGCCGAGCGCAAGTCCGGCCCCGCCCAGAAGCGGGTGCTGGAGCTGGTGGCCGAACGGCGGGGCAGGTCAGGCGTGGTCTATGCCGGCTCCCGCGACGGCACCGAGCGCCTGGCCGAGGCCCTGCGCCAGGCCGGCGTCGACGCCCAGGCCTATCATGCGGGCCTGGACAAGCATGTGCGCGCCCACCGGCTGGAGGCCTTCCTGGAGGCCGAGGATGCGGTGATGGTGGCGACCATCGCCTTTGGCATGGGGGTGGATAAGCCCGACGTCCGCTTCGTCATCCACGCCGATCCCCCCGGCTCCATCGAGGCCTATTGGCAGGAGATCGGCCGCGCCGGCCGCGACGGCGACCCCGCCGAGGGCATCACCCTCTATGGCGCCTCCGACCTCGCCTGGGCCCTGCGCCGCATCGACGGCCGGGAGATGGACGAGGCGGTCAAGCAGGTGCAGGTGCGCAAGGTGCGCCAGCTCTACGCCATGCTGGAGGGCGCCGGCTGCCGGGCCGCCGCGGTGCGCCGCTATTTCGGCGAGGAGGGCGTGGAGCCCTGCGGCCAGTGCGACGTCTGCCTCTCCCCGCCGGAAACCCAGGACGCCACCCAGGCCGCCCAGAAGGCGCTGTCCGCCGTCCACCGGATGGGCGGACGGTTCGGCCGCGGCCGGCTGGTGGACCATCTGCTGGGCAAGACCAAGGATCCCTCGGATTTCGAGGCCGGCCTCTCCACCTTCGGCGTCGGCCAGGAGCTGTCAGCCCCAGGCTGGCGCGACCTGATCGACCAGCTCCTGTTCGAGGGCCTGCTGCGGGAAGACCCCAACGACAACCGCCCGCTGATCGCGCTGGGCGACGCCGAAGGGGTGCGGGCCGTCTATCGCGGCGAGCGCCAGGTGCGCGCCCGCAAGGCCGCCCCCGGCGCCGAGCGGAAGACCCCAGGCCGCCGTCGCAGCGGCGCCACCGACCTGTCCCTGCCGCCCGCCGACCAGGGCCTGTTCGAAGCCCTGCGCGCCTGGCGCCGGGAAGAGGCCGGCCGCCAGCACGTGCCCCCCTATGTCATCTTCCACGACCGCACCCTGGCCGAAATCGCCCAGGCCAGACCCGCCGCCCAGCGGGCGCTCGGCGCCATCTCCGGCGTCGGCGAAGGCAAGCTCGCCCGCTACGGCGAGGCTGTTCTGGCCGTGGTCCGGGGGTTTGAGGGGTAGGGCGACGACCGCCCCCGCCTCAGCCGGCCGCCTGCGCCTGGGCCTGGGCGATGAGGGCGTTGTCGATCTCGTCGGCGCGCACGGCGGCGGGGCGGGCGAGGTGGCGGGCCGTATAGGTTTCGAAGGCCGGGCGCTTTTCGATCGTGCCGAATTCCATCCCCCAGGAGAGCTGGGCGGCGAGGTAGAGGTCGGCGGCCGTGAAGCTCTCGCCCACCAGATAGGCCCGGTCCCTGACCGCCCCTTCGAGGACGTTCTGGACGTCTTCCATGCTGCCAAAGCCCAGGGAGGCGCGCTGTTCGACGCTGGGTTCGAAGCCCACCGCCTTGGCGCCCACGGCCTGTTCGATGGGGCCGGCGCCGAAGAACAGCCAGCGGTAGTAGGTCCCCCGCAGCGGGCTCGTGACCGGCGGCGCCAGACCGGCCTGCGGGAAGGCGTCGGCCAGATAGGCGCAGATGGCCGCGCATTCGGTCACCACCAGCCCGTCATGGACGAGGGTCGGCACCTTGCCCATGGGATTGATGGCCAGATAGTCGGCCGACTTGGTTTCGCCGCTCTCCCAGCTCAGGACCTTGGTCTCATAGGGCTGAGCGACCTCTTCCAGCATCCAGCGGATGATGCGGCCGCGCGACATGGGGTTGGTGTAGAAGACGAGATCGGACATGGCCGGCTCCAATTGATGGCGATCCGTCATCCATAGCCTGGGGCTGCTGACAGCTGTGTGGCAGCAGTCGCGCCGGTTACTCCGGATCGGGATACATGACATGCGGCTGGGGCAGGGGCTCCAGCGAGAGCGCCTGCATGGTCGCCCGCGCCGCGGCGTCCGGCGCCAGGGCCTC
>JAHUZY010000229.1 GCA_019264505.1 Phenylobacterium sp.
GTTCGGCGGCGTCGGCGGGCATCATCTGGGCCGCCTTGCCGCCGAACGCCTGGGCCAGCCGCTTCAGGGACGCCTCCCGGTCGGACGGCAGCACCGCGCACAGGGCCTGACCATCCACAAGCACCATCAGGGTCTTGAGCACCTGCCCCGGATCAACCCCGAGGGCCGCGGCGGCCTGCAGGCCAATCTTCCCCGGCGCCGGCGCATAGTCGTAGACATGCAGGGCGTAGGCGACGCCGGCGCGGTCAAGGGCGCGGGTGGCGGGGGTGGCTTTCGACATGGCCGGCCCCTTGAACCGCCGCGGGGGGCGGGTCAAGGCGGCGACGAAACTGAGCCGGGGCCGCGCCCGGCATCCGGGCCTGGAACAGGGTGGGCGGGAACATCCGGCGCGAGGGGCTCATCGACGGCCCCCCTGAACCGAGCGCAGAACCGGCCGGGCGGCAGGCGCCTGCCACAGGTCTTCATCGTCCCAGGCGTCCTCCCACCAGTCGGGGCCTGACTGAGCCTTGTGGCGAAGCGGCGCGTCGTCAATCACCCGCACGACCTCGGCCTCGGCCTCATCCCAGATCACCGCCAGGTCGAGACTGCGGGCGGCCTCGGCGGCGTTGAGCCGCCCGGCCTCGCGCAGCTCGGCGGCGCGATAGGGCGACAGGGACCGGCGCACCCGGCGGGGGGTCAGGCGGGTCTCCAGGTCGGCATGGGTCAGGACCGCGGCGATCAGGTCGGCGCCCGGCGCCTCGGGGCGCGGCGCGAGGTCCAGCAGCGGGGCGGCGGGGCTGGACCGACGGCGGGATGTGGTGCGGGCGGCGCGCATGGGGTGTCTCCGTTTCCTCTCGACACCCTGGACCCTAGAGGGGGGATGCGTCAGAATCGGACGCAGGAGAATCCGATGCGTCACGAGAAGGCCGCCCTGTTGCTCGAGCTCGCCCGCGCCCTGGCCAGTACGGCCGAGGGTCTGACCCTGGATGAGATGGCGCAGGAGATCGGCGTCGGTCGACGCACCGTCGAGCGGATGCGTGACGCCTTGCGCGATCTCTTCCCCCAGTTCGAAGAGATCGAGGACCCGCCCACCCGCAGGTTCCGCATTCCCGCAGGCCTCGACGCCCTGTTCCAAACCCCGGACGCCGAAGAGCTGGGCGCCCTGCGCGCCGCCGCCGAACAGTTTCGCGCCTCAGGCGCCCGGGGGCGGGCCGCCGCCCTGGCGCGGCTCGAAACCAAGGTGCTGTCAGCCATGCGGGCCCCGGCGCGCCGGCGGCTGGCCCCGGACCTGGAGGCGATGCTGCAGGCCGAGGCCATCGCCCTGGCGCCCGGCCCCCGCCCCTTCGAGGACGAAACCGTCCTGCGCCAGGTGCGTGAGGCGCTGCTCAGCCTTCGCCAGCTGGCCTTCGTCTATCTGGGCGGCAGCACCCCGGGACGCCGCCGGGAGGTGACGCCGCTTGGCCTGCTGTTCGGGCGCAGCAACTATCTGCTGGCTGCTGAAGGCGAGGCCGGCGCGCCGCGCACCTGGCGGCTGGACAGGCTGGCGGAGGTGGAGCTGCTCGACCGGCCCGCTGCGCCGCCGGCCGACTTCTCCCTCGCCGCCTTCGTGGACCGCAGCTTCGGCATCTACCAGGACGAGGTGGAGGACGTGCGGCTGCGCGTCCGGCCCCATGGGGCGGAAGAGGCCTTGGGCTGGCGGTTCCATTCCACCCAGGAGATCACCCCCCAGCCCGACGGTTCAGTACTGATCTCCTTCCGCGCCAGCGGGATGCGGGAGCTCGCCTGGCATCTGTTCAGCTGGGGCGACAAGGTGGAGATTCTGGGCCCTGAGCGGCTGAAAACCATGATGGCCGAGCAACTGCGCTTGGCCTTGGCGGTTCATCAGGCTTAAGCATGGCCGCCTCGCTGGGGAGCCGCCGTTTGTCCGTCCTTTGGCCGCGCAAGATCGCCTGATGACCAACCGCCTGTCTGCGGCGGCCGGCGCCGCGATCCGACGGTTGCGTCGGGACCGGGGCTGGACCCTGGCCGACCTCAGCACCCGGTCGGGCGTGCCCCTGTCGAGTCTGTCCAAGGTGGAGCTGGGGCAGACCTCGCTCGGCTACGAGGTGTTGATCCGCCTCTGCCGCGCCCTCGATGTGGAGATCGATCACCTCCTCCGGCCAGATCCGCTCAGCGAGCCGGCCCCAGCCCAGGCCGCAAGGCGCGCTGTGATCCGCGCAGGCCAGGGCGAGCCCCGCGATCTGGGTGGCCTGACGGGACTGGCCGGCGCCACGGAACTCCTTCGCCGCAGATTTACCCCGGTGGTGCTGGAGGTGGCCGAGACACAGCGTGCCGGCTCTCTGCTCCGCGCGCCTGGGGAAGCCTATCTGATGGTGCTGTCGGGCCAGATTGTGATGCACTCCGACGCCTACGCCCCCCTGTCGCTCGACCAGGGCGACAGCGTCTATTTTGATGGCCAGATGGGTTTCAACCTGACGACCAGGGACGTCGGGCCGGCCAGGGCGCTTCTGATCCATCAGGGCGAGGACATCGCCCAAGATTAGCGGCGCTCCTGGGCGAGCAAGGGAACGTTCAATACCTGGCGTTGCATCTGCTCTGCGCAGACGATTCTCGTTGCGAAGCTGAACATCCGGACTTGCCAAACACCTGTTCCCAAAGGAACTTCGCCAGTGGGCTCAATTCCCCTGGGGAGGGTGCATGCCGCTGTCTGCTCTGTTGGCCGTAGCCGCGCTCGCCCTGAGCCTGCTGCTGGCGCATCCCGCCTCCGCCGCCACCCCGCAGGCCGAGGCGAACTTCCGCGCCGGCCAGCAGGCGGTCATGCGGTCAGATAATGTGACGGCGCGGCGTGAGTATGAGCGCGCCTGCGACGGCGGCCACCTGGGCGGTTGCACGATGCTCGCCACCATGGTCGCTGACGGCGTGGGCGGGCCGGCCGATCTTCGACGCGCGCGCCAACTCTTCGCCAAGGCCTGCGTCGTCAACATCTCCTGGAGCTCAGCCTCCGACGCCGGCGCCTGCCTGATGTTGGGCGACATGTATGCGGCGGGAGAGGGCGGGCCGCAAAAGCCGGCCCGTGCGGCCTATCTTTACGCCCGGGCCTGCGACATCGGGGACGGCGAGGCCTGCGACGGCTTGGCGCTGATGATGACGCAGGAAGATCTGATGCCGTTGAACACCGATGAAATGCTGGTGATCATCGCGGGCCGCGCCTGCCTGACCAACGAGTTCGACTACTGCGAAGATCTCTACGAGATCGGCGCGGTCAACGACGCTCAGGCCTCCGCCTACCGCGCCGCCCTGGGGATGTTCAATGAGGCCCACCGGCTCCCTGCCGGCACACCGCCCAGCCGCAAGAAGGACCTGCTGACCGACGCCTGCGAGGGCGGGGTGGCCAGGGCTTGCGCCCGTGCAGCCTGGGAGTGGAAGCACGGGTTCCAGAACATGCCTGTCGATCCCCAAAGGGCGCTGGATCTCTATCTTCGCGCCTGCGTCCTGGGAGACGGCGCCGGGTGCGACGAGGTTGGCGACGCCCTGCGTTCGGGATCGGCCATCACCAAGAACCTGGCGGACGCTGCGGACGCCTACAGCCTCGCCTGCCAGGTGGCCTACCCCCCGGGATGCCGGTCATTGGCACACATGCACCGGTGGGGCGATATCGTCGCCGACCTGCCCCTGGCGAGGGACCTGGAGCGTTTCGTCTGCGATTCAGGCTGGGGCTGCGTCGCCTTTGCCGACATGTTGATCAAAGGGGTGGGAGGCTCGCCCGACCTGGCCCGCGCTCGACAGGTGCTGCGGGCCGAGTGCGACAACAAGGACTTTTCCAGCAACGCCTGTGAAGTTCTGGCCACGCTCGGCTAGACCGAGACCGCCAGGCCACACTCCAGGCTGGTTTTGCTGCGCTGCAACGCAACACCTTGCCCGCACAAGCGGATTCTCCTATTGGAGAAATTTCTCGCAGTTTACCGTATTTTTCATCGCATCTGCGAACTGATGCGCGGAGCTTTCTCCCTGTCACCCCCTGGAACCGACAACGATTATGCAGGCCGCACAATCCGTTCAGGCCGCCCGCATGTCTGGTCCTGAAGCGCGACGGGCGCCCCAACAGGTGCGCGGACCCACCCGGGTGCTGGTGGTCGACGACTCCCCGGTCATCCGGCTCCTGCTGGAGGATGTCCTGAGCGCGGTGGGTTATGAAGTGTGGGTGGCCGAGGATGGGGCGAGCGCCCTGGCGATCATGGCCAACCGCCGGCCCGACGTCGTCCTGACCGACCTCAACATGCCCCGGATGGACGGCTTTGCGCTCCTGACCGAAATCCGCTCGCGGCCAGCCTTCGCTGACGTTCCGGTGATGATCGTGTCGAGTGAGGATGCAGAGTCCAAAATGGCCCGTGGACGGGCCGCCGGCGTCGCCGGCTGGATCGTCAAACCCTTCGAACCGGCCGAACTCATTGAAGCCCTGTGGCGACTGGATATCTGAGGCGCCTCACCCCCTGGCCCGGCGGAGATCCCCAGGCTCATCGACCTCATCAAGGTCCGCGGCATGGGCCACCAGGGCCCGCTCCAGATCCCGCGCCAGCGCCGCATCAGAGCGACCGAGCGCCTGCATCCGTGCGGGGCGCTCGAACAGGTCGCCTTGGGTGTCGTCCACCAGCGGCAAGACCTCATGACCGAGCGCCTGCACCAAGGCGGTCTGGGCGGCTGGCGACAGGGTCGCGACGGCCGTGGCCACGGCCCGGCCATAGGCGGTGAGCCGCCGGACTTCAC
>JAHUZY010000238.1 GCA_019264505.1 Phenylobacterium sp.
GGCGCCAGCAGCGGACCAAGGCATCGGGGCGAAGAGCAGACCATCCGGGCGTCACGACCGCGATCAAGGCATCGTTGGGCTGAACCGCAGGCGCGGCCGTGAGCTTCCACGCCCTGCCGGACGACTAGGCTTCCCAGTCCAGACGCTCAGCGTCCTCATCGTGACGCTGCGCTTCCCAGTCATATTGCTCTGCCAGCGCGTCAAGGGCCTTGGCGGTATGGGGATGCTCGAAGCGGATTGCCTTGGCCCACCCTCGATACTGCGCCGACAGGTCGCGCTCCTGCCCTCCCCCGTCTCGCGGCGAGCGGGTGTGGACACCCCGTCGGTTGCTCTTGCCGACCGCGAAGCCATCAAGCATGGGCTTGCTTCTGAAGAGGTCGAGCACCTCACGCACCGGCTCGGCCGGCCAATTCCCGTCCGCGCCCACTGGCGAGGCCGAGAGCATTTCGCCGATCTTGTGGTCGCCGATGTCCGCGCGGCCTGCGGCCTTCGCCAGCGAGCGGGCCTCCTTGATCCAAGCCTCTAGGGCATCGCCGTCGATCGACCCGTCGTCCTGGGTTCCAGGGAGACGGTTCCAAAGGGAGAGGAGCCTGTAGGCTTGGCCGGCGACAGCTCGGGCCTGTTCAGGATCAGCGGGCTTTTCCTCGACGATGCCGCTCTCTTCGCTGGCTCGGAACACAGCGCTGAGCATCTGGATGAAGAGTGCCGGCTGCTCCGAAAGGGCCCGCAGCAGAACCTTGGCCGGTCGCCGGGAATGCTCCAGGAGGTGCAGATAGTTCCACTCCAGCCAGACGAGAGCGTTGCGATCGACGTCGCTGCGCTCGTCGAGCACGCCGAGGGCTTCGGCGACGTAGTGCTGGAACATGGTAGCTTCGTTGTTGTCGCCGTCGCCTTCGAACGGTTGGCGCGCCGCCTCGGTCAGAACCTCGACCAGGAGCTCCGTGGGCAGGTCGACCTTAGACCCGCGATGGGTCAGCCGCAGGGCGTGACGGGCACGGCCCACGTCAATCAGGCGGCGGATCGCATAAGCCACGTCCTCGGCGTCTTCGCTCATCCAGAAGACCGGCATGCGCTGCCAGTAGGTCTTCTCGATCTCGCCGCCGATTTCGTTGACCTGATCCCAAGTCCAGCGCGAGACCGGCAGGGCGCGCAGTATGGTCATCAGGGCGGTATCGCTCCAGGCCATTGACTGGGCCTTGGCAATCAGCTCCGCACCCCAAGGTTCCTTCAGGTCTCGGAAGACCGAAATGATGAGCCCATGGGCGACATCGCGCTGGCGCGGGTCGTCGCTACGCACAGCCGCCTCGATCAGGCCGTCGATGTCCGAAGCAGGAAAGCCGGCATCGTAAATGGCCTTTCCCAGGTAGCCGGCCGCCTCAACCAGCTGGGCGAGCGCAAGGACTTGCGACGCTCCGCCACCCGCGAACAGGGCGCGGGCCGCTTCAACCCTCGCGGCGTTGAGATCGCGCTCACCCGCCTCCCAGCCTTGGACCGATGGTCGCGGCAGGGCCACGCCGTTCTGGAAGAGCCACGCTACCTTTTCCAGGGGGTCAGCCGGCTCGAAGCGATCATAGAGCGTGTCGAGTCGGTCCAGGATGGGTTCTGGAAGGCTCCAGTCGGCGTCCGGGAACTGCCGATTGTGGTTGAGCACCCGCCGAAGCTTGTCCCAGAACACATCACGGTCGGCCTTGGCAGCAATGCGCGGCTCGATCTCTTCAAGAGCATCCAGCACCACCTCAGGCCCCGGCGGAATGTCGGTGAGACGGTCCAGCAGCGACACCCATCGCTGCGGGTCTAGGCCGACATCATTGAGTAGGCGCTGGCTCAGCGCCTCGGCGCCGCGGCGGATAAGCCCCCAGGTCACGGTCTCGACCTTGTCGACTGAGAAGTCGCGCCACCGCGGGGTGGGTGACGGCGAGGATGTGTCGTGACCGCTCGGTAGGACGCCTAGCATCAGCTTCCACGCTGTCTTGGGCTCGCGCTTGCGGATGAGGTCGATGGCTCGCAGGCGCTCGTCCAGGGTTGCGTTGGTCTGCGGCATCCACAGCAGATACATCTCGCGCAGGCTGTTCATCGGCCCGTTGACGTATTTGCGCGGCTTGACGTCGATGGCGTCGAGGCGGGCGAGGGCGAGCGACACACGCGGCAGCCATTCCGGCGACCATGCCAGCGACTCCAGGGCCCACATCAGGTCTGACAGGTGCTCGGCACCGAAGATGCCGCCCTCGTCCCGCCCGAACAGAGCGGTGATAGGCGGATCGTTCTGATCGAGACTGTCCTCGACGGCGGACAGGAAGGCTTCCGGCGACGCCTCGGCAAGCAGGCGGAAGTCGCGCGACAGCGACCACCACCGCCGCTCATCGGCATCCTTCAGCAGCTTGCTGACAATGGCGTCTGCCCGCTGATTAGCGTACGGCACGGTGCGAACCCGGCCCCCCCACAGCGCCAGGAGGATCAGCACTTGGCCGATTCCATGCCGGATCATTCCGGAATAGTCCCGGTGGATGCCCTTCACCCCGGCCATCCAGCGCTCGTCCGGGTCCATGTCGAAGCGCGGATCGGCCGAGCCGAGGACGGCGTGGGCGGCGGCCTCGAAGCGCTTGAGATCGGTTGGCGTCAGATACTGGGCTAGGAGAAACCAAGCGTCCGACGGCGAGGCCACGCGCCAAGTCGAGCCGACCTTTTGCAGTGGGCTGTCGAACTGGCCGACAAAGGGGGTCAGGGCAGCGACTACATCGTCATAGGGCGCGTCGGCGAGCTCCGACAGA
>JAHUZY010000006.1 GCA_019264505.1 Phenylobacterium sp.
GGCGGCCGACGACACCTGGGCCGACATCTTCAGCCGCGTCATGGTCGAGAAGGTGGAGCCGAACCTCGGCTTTGGCCGGCCGACGATCCTTTGCGAATACCCCACCGCCGAGGCGGCGCTGGCCCGCCCCAAGGCCGCCGATCCCCGGGTGGCCGAGCGGTTCGAGCTCTATGCCTGCGGGGTGGAGCTGGCCAACGCCTTTGGCGAGCTCACCGACGCAGGTGAGCAACGCCGCCGCTTCGAAGCCGAGATGGACGAGAAGGCCCGCGTCTATGGGGAGCGCTATCCCCTCGACGAGGATTTCCTGGCGGCGCTCGCCCACATGCCGGCCGCCAGCGGGGCGGCGCTGGGCTTCGACCGCCTGGTCATGCTGGCGGCTGGCGCCCAGCGGATCGAACAGGTGATCTGGACCCCGGTAGCCGAGGTCTGACAGGCCGCCGCATTGCAGGGACGCCCCATGTCGGCCATATGCCGCCGATGACGAGCCCGGCGCCCCAGACCCTGCGCGTGGAAAAGACCCTGCGCACGCCTGCGGCCCTGGCCGGGGCCGGGCTGATCGCGCCTGCGGACATCGCCCCCCTGGAGACCGTCGCCGCCCGCTACGCGGTGGCGATCACGCCCTATCTCGCCCAGCAGATCGCCGCGGGCGGGCCGGAGCTCGCCCGCCAGTACCTGCCCGATCCCGCCGAGCTGGACGCGACGGCCGATGAGCGCGCCGACCCCATCGGCGATCACGCCCACATGCCGGTCAAGGGGATCGTCCACCGCTATGGTGACCGGGCGCTTCTGAAGATCACCCATGTCTGCGCGGTCTATTGCCGCTTCTGCTTCCGCCGCGAGATGGTGGGGCCGGGCGGGGAGGGCGCGCTTAACCCCACCGAGCTGGCCGCGGCGCTCGCCTATGTGGCCGAGCATCAGGAGATCTGGGAGGTCATCGTCACCGGCGGCGACCCCCTGGTGCTCTCGCCGCGCAGGCTTGCCGAGCTGATGGCGGGGCTGGGCGGCATCGACCACGTGAAGGTGGTCCGGTTCCATACCCGCCTGCCGGTGGTCGATCCCGCCGCCGTCACCGACGACCTGGTCGCCGCCCTAAGTGCGCCCGGCAAGGCGGTCTATGTGGCCCTGCACGCCAACCACCCCGACGAACTGACGCCGGAGGCGCGGGCGGCGTGTGCGAAGATGATCGACGCCGGGATCGCCATGGTCAGCCAGAGCGTGCTGCTGCGCGGGATCAATGACGACGCCGCCGTCCTGGGCGCCCTGATGCGCGCCTTCGTCGAGACCCGCATCAAGCCCTATTACCTGCACCAGGGGGACCTGGCGCCGGGCACCAGCCATCTGCGGGTGCCGATCAGCGAAGGCCAGGCCCTGATGCGGGCCCTTCGCGGCGACTATTCCGGCCTCTGCCAGCCGACCTATGTGCTGGACATCCCCGGCGGCCACGGCAAGTCGCCCATCGGCCCGGCCTATGTCGAGGGCTGCGACGGCGCCTACGAGGTCGAGGACCCGCAAGGGGTCCGCCACGCCTACCCGCCTAAAGCCTAGAGGATGTAGCGGGACAGGTCGGTGTCGCCAGTCAGCTCGCCCAGGCGCTGGCGGACATAGTCGGCGTCCACGGTCAGCGTCTCGCCGTCCTTGTCGGCGGCGGTGAAGCTGATCTCCTCCAGCACCTTTTCCATCACCGTCTGCAGACGCCGGGCGCCGATGTTTTCCAGCGAGCCGTTCACCGCCACGGCGGAATCGGCCAGCGCATCGATGGCCTCCTCGGTGAAGGTCAGCGTCACCCCTTCGGTGGCCAGCAGGGCCTGGTTCTGGCGGATCAGATTGGCCTCGGGCTCGGTGAGGATGCGGCGCATGTCGTCCCGCGTCAGGGCCTTCAGCTCCACCCGGATCGGCAGCCGGCCCTGCAGCTCGGGCAGCAGGTCCGAGGGCTTGGCCACATGGAAGGCGCCCGAGGCGATGAACAGGATGTGGTCGGTCTTCACCGGCCCGTATTTTGTGGAGACGGTCGTCCCCTCGATGAGCGGCAGCAGGTCACGCTGGACACCCTCGCGGCTGACATCGGCGCCGGCCCGGTCCGACCGGCTGGCCACCTTGTCGATCTCGTCGAGGAAGACGATGCCCTCGTTCTCGGCCAGTTGCAGGGCCTCCTGGGTCAGGGCCTCCTGGTCCAGGAGCTTCTCGCTCTCCTCGGCGATCAGCGGCGCCCAGCCTCCGGCCACCGTGGTCTTGTGGGTCTTGGTGCGGCCCTGGCCGAAGGCCTTGCCCATGATGTCGGAGATGTTCATCACCCCCATGGACGCGCCCGGCTGGCCCGGCACGTCGAACAGGGGCATGCCGCCGGAATCGGCCAGGGTCAGCTCGACCTCCTTGTCGTCCAGCTCGCCGGCCCGCAGCTTCTTGCGGAAGCTGTCGCGGGCCGCCGTGGAGCCGGGGCCGGTCAGGGCGTCCAGCAGCCGCTCTTCGGCCGCCGCTTCGGCCCGGGCGCGGACGGCGCCGCGGCGCTTGTCGCGGACCATGGCGATGGCGCTCTCCACCAGATCCCGCACGATCTGGTCC
>JAHUZY010000043.1 GCA_019264505.1 Phenylobacterium sp.
AGGGATGCTCGCCACAAGGGCGAGCATGACGACGTGGGGAGACGCTAGAACTCGTCTTCGATGGCCGAGCGGAACTGTTCGAAAATCTCGGCCGCCCGCTGGTTGTTGTAGGGCTCTGGCTCGTCCTCAGCGACGAGCTCAGGCGGGGCGCCGCCGTGCAGCCGGCCGGCCACCGCCCCGCCCTGGACGAGGATCAGTTCCTCCCCCTCGGCGAGGCCGGTAAGCAACTGGGCGACCCGGGGCGGCAGGTCATCGAGGTCGAGACGCTTCATGGGCGCGAAATCTAGCGGCAAGCCCGCCCGGCGCAAAGGGTGACAGCAGGCCAGCGCCACCCTAAGTCCTGGGATCAGATCACCCTGGGAGGGCTCATGGCCTATCGGTCGCTGCGGGAATTCATCACCAAGCTGGAAGCCGCCGGCGAGCTGGTGCGGGTGTCTGAGCCGGTCTCCACCGTCCTGGAGATGACCGAGATCCATCGCCGCCTGCTGCGCCAGGGCGGGCCTGCGGTCCTGTTCGAGAACGTCATCCGCGCCGATGGCGAACGCTCGCCCATGCCCTGCCTCGTCAACCTGTTCGGCACGGTCAAGCGGGTGGCCATGGGGGTCACGCTCGAGGGGCGCGAGCGCACCACAGCCGCCGACCTGCGCGAGGTGGGCGAACTTCTGGCCTTTCTGCGCAGCCCCGAGCCGCCCCGCGGGCTGAAGGACGCGCTGGACATGCTGCCCCTGGCCAAGACCGTGATGGCCATGCGCCCGGCCACGGTGAAGAAGGCGCCGGTGCAGGAGATCGTCTGGACCGGCGACCAGATCGACCTCACCCGGCTGCCCATCCAGACCTGCTGGCCCGGCGAGCCTGCGCCACTCATCACCTGGCCCCTGGTGGTCACCAAGGGTCCCTCCACCGAGCGTGAAGACGACTACAATCTCGGCATCTATCGCATGCAGGTGCTGGGCAAGGACCGCACCATCATGCGCTGGCTCGCCCACCGGGGCGGCGCCCAGCATCACCGGCGCTGGAAGGCGGCCGGCAAGCCCGACGCCCTGCCCGCCTGCGCGGTCCTGGGCGCCGATCCCGGCACCATTCTGGCGGCGGTGACGCCTGTGCCCGAGACGCTGTCGGAATACCAGTTCGCCGGCCTGATGCGCGGCGCCAAGGCCGAGCTGGTGGCGGCCAAGACCGTGCCCCTGATGGTGCCCGCCGAGGCCGAGATCGTCATCGAGGGCCATGTCCTGCTGGACGAATACGCCGACGAAGGCCCCTACGGCGACCACACCGGCTATTACAACTCGGTCGAGAAGTTCCCGGTCTTCCAGGTCAGCGCCATCACCATGCGGCGCGATCCGATCTATCTGACCACCTTCACTGGCCGGCCGCCGGACGAGCCCAGCGTGCTGGGCGAGGCGCTGAACGAGGTCTTCATTCCCCTGCTGCGCCAGCAGTTCCCGGAGATCGTCGACTTCTGGCTGCCGCCGGAGGGCTGCTCCTACCGGATCGCCGTGGTCTCGATGAAGAAGGCCTATCCCGGTCACGCCAAGCGCGTGATGATGGGCGTCTGGAGCTATCTGCGGCAGTTCATGTACACCAAGTGGGTGATCGTCGTGGACGACGACATCGACGCCCGCGACTGGAAGGACGTCATGTGGGCCCTGTCGACCCGCATGGACCCGGCCAGGGACATCACCCTCGTGGAGGGCACCCCCATCGACTATCTGGACTTCGCCTCGCCCGAGAGCGGCCTGGGGTCGAAGATCGGCCTGGACGCCACCAACAAGTGGCCGCCGGAAACCCACCGCGAGTGGGGCGAGAAGCTCGACATGGACGAGGCCACCGTCGCCCGGGTCACCGACCGCTGGGCGAGCTTGGGCCTCCCGCCGCTGAAGGGCTGAGCGCTGGCGCCTGCACGCTCCAACTTCCGTCGCCCTCGGGCTTGACCCGAGGGCCCATGAACATCGCGCGTCGTCCGTGTTCATGGGTGGTCGGATCAAGTCCGACCATGGCGGACAAGGGGATGATCAGGCCGCTGGCCGGGGCAGACTGCTGGCCGCGATGATGGCCAGAGGGCGTTGAGGGCCAGGTCGGCCTTACCCCTTGCCCTGGCGGCGAATTCAAAGTCCAACTGCGGGCCTTGCGCGGGGGCGCGGGGCGTCAGGGAAGGTCTTTCATGAATCTGGTCACATCGGGACATGCCGCAGCCCTCTGGACGGGCCTGCACCTCTTTCTCCTGTTGACCCTCTCCCTGCTGGTGGTCCGCCAGCGCCAGCGTCACAAGGTCGCCTTTGGCGATGACGGCATCCCCGAACTCGCCCAGGCCATCCGGGCCTTCGGCAACGCCACCGAGTATGTCCCCGCCGGTCTGATCGCCATCGGCGTCCTGGCCCTGGTGGAGGCGCCGCCCCTAGCGGTGCATCTGGCGGGCCTGGTGCTGTTCTCCGGCCGGGTGATGCACGCCATCGGCCTGTCCCAGAGCGGCGGAGCCTCTTTCCCCCGGGCCATCGGCGTCACCCTGACCTGGATTTCCTACGTCTTCGCCGGCGTGGCCCTGCTGTTCTACGCCATCGCCTGAGCGGGCGGCGTGCTTGCCCGACAGGCCGAGGTTCGCCATATGGCAGGCATGGATCAAAACCTGCTCGCCGAGCTGATCGCCGCCGCCCGCAAGGCCGGCGCCGATGCGGCTGAGGCCGTCACCGCTGAACGCCAGTCCCTCTCCATCTCCGTGCGCGCCGGCGCGCTTGAAGAGGTCGAGCGGGAAGAGAGCCGCGACCTGGGCCTGCGGGTCTTTGTCGGTCAGCGCCAGGCCACGGTGTCGGGCTCCGATCTCTCGCCAGATGCGCTCTCCAAGCTGGTCGACCGCGCCGTCGCCATGGCCAGGCTCGCGCCGGAGGACCCCTATGCGGGCTTTGCGCCGGCCGAGCGCCTGGCCAAGGGGCCTCACCGGAACCTTGACCTCTACGATCCCACCGAACTGTCGCCTGAGACCCTGGAGGACCGCGCCCGCGCCGCCGAGGCCGCCGCCCGCGCCGTGGACGGGGTGGTCAATTCCGACGGCGCGACGGCCGGCTGGTCCACCGCCAAATGGCTGATCGCCACCAGCCACGGCTTTGTGGGCTCCCACCAGGCATCTGGCTTCTCCCTGGGCGCTTCGGCCATCGCCGGCGACGGCGAGACCATGGAGACCGGTTATGATGGCCGCTCTGTGCGCTGGCACGCCGACCTGCCGGGGCCTGAGGGCATCGGGACCGAGGCCGGCCGCCGGGCCGCCGCGCGCCTGGGCTCACGCAAGATCGGCTCCACCACCGCGCCGGTGATCTTCGAAAACCGCCTGGCCATGTCGATCATCAGCCCGATGATCAACGCCATCGCCGGCCCCTCCATCGCCCGGGGCTCCTCCTTCCTGAAGGACAAGCTCGGCCAGCCGGTGTTCGCGCCAGGGGGCACCATCACCGACGACCCCCACCGGCCCCGGGGCCTGGGCTCCAGCCCCTTCGACGACGAAGGGGTCGAGACCCGCCCCATGGACCTGATCGACAAGGGGGTGCTCACCACCTGGCTGCTCAATTCCAGCTCCGCCCGGCAACTGGGCCTGGAGACCACGGGGCACGCCTCCCGCGGGCTGGCGGGTCCCCCCGGCGTCGGGGGGGCCACCCCGACCCGCCCCCC
>JAHUZY010000051.1 GCA_019264505.1 Phenylobacterium sp.
CCCACATGGTTCAGTTTCCCGATCATGGACGCTGGTATACGCCCCCTGCCCCTACGGCGCGAAGACCCTAAAGTCGCAGGACGGTCGTCTCCACCACGGGCCGGCGCCCCCACACCCGCTGGCAGGCCTTCTTGACCGCCCGGGACATGGCCGTCTCCACCGCCTGATCCTGGTCGCGATCGGCGCCTGACAGCCGCCCCAGGGCCCGCTCGGCCTCCTCGGCAAGATCGTCCAGGGCCTCATCCATGGGATAGTCGTCATCGGTAGGCATGCCGATGGCCCGCACCTGAGGACCGGAGGTGATCTTGCCGCGGCTGTCCAGCACCACGGCCACGGTCACCACGCCGTTGTGGGCGGCGTGCCGGCGTTCGCGCAGGGCCTCGCCGTTCTCGCTGACCACCACATTGGCGTCCACATAGAGCCGGCCAGCCGGGGTCTCGTCGATGATCTCGGCCCGACCGGGCGCCAGTCGCACCATGTCGCCGTTGCGGGGCGCTACCGTCTGGGGGACCTGCAGGTCGCGGGCGAAGGCCGCATGCTCGAGCAGGTGGCGGCGCTCGCCATGGGTGGGGATGGCGATCTGCGGCCGCGCCCAGGCATACATCCGCGCCAGTTCGTCGCGGCAGGGGTGGCCCGAGACGTGGATCCCGGGGTGATCGTTGTCCGTGTAGAGCCGCACGCCCCGGTCAGCCATGCGGTTCTGCAGATTGCGGATGGCGATCTCGTTGCCCGGAATGACCCGCGAGGAGAAGACGCAGGAGTCCCCCTTCCCCAGGTTCACATGGGGGTGGGTCCCGTCCGAAATCCGCGACAGGGCCGCGCGGCCCTCGCCCTGGCTGCCGGTGCAGAGATAGAGGATGGAGTCGGCGGGGAAGTAGCCCGCCTCGCTTTCGTTCACGAAGTCCTTGAGACCGGTGAACAGCCCGACAGACCGCGCCGCCGCCGCCATCCGGTGCATGGAGCGGCCCACCAGGCAGACCCGGCGGCCATTGGCCTCGGCTGCCCGAATGACCGAGTCCATCCGCGCCACATTGGAGGCGAAGCAGGCCACGGCCACCTTGCCCTTCAGCTCGCCGATCAGCCGGGCCAGCGCATCGCGGACATCGGCTTCGGAGCCGGACTCGCCTTCCACGAAGACATTGGTGGAATCGCACACCATGGCCAGGACGCCCTCGTCCCCCAGCTGGCGGATGAAGGTCTCGTCGGTGGCCGAACCCAGCACCGGATCGGGATCGATCTTCCAGTCGCCGGTGTGCAGGACCGTGCCCAGCGGCGTGCGGATCGACAGGCCATTGGGCTCGGGGATGGAGTGGGTCAGGGTGATCAGGTCGATCTCGAAGGGACCCAGCGTCACACGGCCGCCGAGCGGCACGACATTGATCTCCACCTGGCCCTCTAGACCGCCCTCCCGGAGCTTCTCCCGCAGGAGGAAGGCGGTGAAGGGGGTGGCGTAGAGGGGCGCGCGCAGGCGGGGCCACAGCCAGGCCACCGCACCGATATGGTCCTCATGGGCGTGGGTCAGAACGATGCCGAGGATGTCGTCGGCATGTTCTTCGATGAAGGTCGGATCGGGCAGGATCAGGTCGACGCCCGGGGTGGTCAGGTCGCCGAAGGTGACGCCGAGATCAACGATGATCCACTTGCGCGCATGGGGTGGCCCGAACCCATAGAGGTTGAAGTTCATCCCGATCTCGTTCGAGCCTCCCAGCGGGAGGAAAACGAGCTCGTCTTGTGTCTTGTTGGCGGCCATCAGGCGCCTCCGGAATTACGGCGATGGATCTCGAGGAGACCCCTTATGGTCAGGTCCGGATCGAAGTGATCGATCGCCAGACTGGCCCCGTGGAACAGCGACGCTACGCCGCCGGTTGCAATGACGGTCAGCGGCTCGGGCCATTCTGACTTGATACGGCTGATCAGGCCCTCGATCAGGGCGATATAGCCCCAGAAGACGCCCGACTGCATGGCGCCCACCGTGTCCTTGCCGATCACCCGTTGGGGCTTCTGGATCGCCACCCGTGGCAGTTTGGCGGCGGCCGCATGCAGGGCCTCCATGGACAGGTTGATGCCGGGCGCGATCACCCCGCCTTCAAACCCGCCATCGGCGGCGATGACATCGAAGGTGGTGGCGGTGCCGGAGTCGATCACGATCAGGGGACCCGGATAGACCATATGGGCGCCGATGGCGTTGACCAGCCGGTCGGCCCCGGCCTCCGAGGGCTTGTCGATCCGGACGGCGATGCCGAGCTCGGCGTTCTCGCCGATGACCAGGGGCTCCACATGCAGGTAGCGGCGGGCCAGGTTGCGCAGGTTGAAGATCGACTGCGGGACCACGCTGGAAATGATGCAGGCGTCCAGCACCCCGAACTGCAGGCCGGCCATGTGCAGCAGCTGCGAGAGCCAGACGGCGTACTCATCGGCGGTTCGGGTGGAGTCGGTGGCCGCCCGCCACTGGGCGATCCAGGTCTGGCCGTCATGGACGGCGAAAAGGGTGTTGGTGTTGCCCTGTTCGATAGCCAGCAGCATCAGGCCTCTCCAAAGAAAACGTCGCCGGCGGTGATCCGCCGGATCTGGCCGTCGGCCAACCGCAGGCGCAGGGCGCCATCGGGGTCCATGCCCTCGGCCACCCCCTCGACAGTCTCGTTCGGCAGGCGCGCGACGCAGGCCTGGCCCAGGCCATGGGCGCGGCGGGTCCAGCCCTGCGCTATGGCTGGAAAGCCCTGTGCGGCCCAGGCGCTGCGCCAGGTCTCGAACGACGCCGCGAGGATGCTCAGGGCCGCCTGCGGCGTCGGGGGCACGCCGTCCATGTGTTCGGCGAAGGTGGTGGAAGGCCGCTCGGCGGCCTCCGGGCCGCTCACCAGATTGATCCCGATGCCGACCGCCAGCCAGAGCCGGCCGTCAGGGCGTGCGCCGGACTCCACCAGGATGCCGGCGGTCTTGCGCCCGGCGATCAGCAGATCATTGGGCCACTTCACGCTGACCAGGCCCGGCGACAGGCAGGACTCCGCCAGGTCGGCGGCGGCCAGAGCGGCCACGAAAGACAGCTGCGCGGCCTCCCCGGCCGGGCGGTCGGTGGTCATCAGCAGGGTGGCGGCCAGGTTGCCCGAACCCGTCTCCCAGGCCCGACCCCGCCGTCCGCGGCCGGCCGTCTGGCGCAGGGCGGCGA
>JAHUZY010000036.1 GCA_019264505.1 Phenylobacterium sp.
TCGAAATAGTCCCGCCAGTAGATGATCTTGCCGTCCTGAACCTCGAACACGCCGGTGACCGGCAGCTCCACCCACTTGTCGGCCAGTTGGTGACGATCCAGCCGTTCGATGAAGACGACGGAGCCGTGGGCGGCCTCGCGCAGGAGAACGAACTCATTGTGCAGGGTTGGGGCGAAGAAGGGCTCCAGCAGGCTGAGGACCCCGGCCGGGCCATGGACCACCGGCAGGGGCGGTGGGTTTACGTACTCGCAGGTGTCGGCCACCCAGCGCATGGCGCTGTCATAGTCCATCTGCTCCATATTCTTCAGAAACTGTCGGATCACGTCGAGGGGCGAGGGGGCGGACATTGGGCTTCTCCTGAGGCCTGGATGACAAGGCCCACAGGGTCTGCGGGGTCGGGCGGGGCTGCAACGACCTGGCGGGTCGTCACCGTGTCAGGACGGGTCGGCCGCCTCCGGATCGACCGCGGCGTCGGCCGGGGGCTGCGGCGTCAGGATCATGGTCTGGCCCTCCACCCGCCAGCTGGCCAGCCGCACCAGGACATTCATGCCCAGGATGTCCACGGGACCAAGGCTGGGGGAGATGGCGACCTTCAGGTCGGTGGCGGTCAGGCCGCCGAGGCGGAAGTCCTCCACCGAGGCCGGCTGGGCCTGGACGACGCCATTGGCGGTGCGGGCGAAGATGGGGGCCAGGCCCGGCGTAGGCGTCAGGCCCGCCCGTTCGGCGGTCTCCACCGACAGGGTGGTGAGTGTCGCGCCACTGTCCACCAGCATCCGGGTCTCGACGCCATTGAGGGTCACCTGCGCCCAGAAATGGCCGTCCGGCGACATGCGCAGGCGGACCTCCTCGCCGGTGACCTCCTGGCTGTCGGCGCCCACCCGGTCGAGAAGCGGCGCCAGCCAGGGCTGATAGGGCGCCTGCTGCAGCAGGAAGAAGACGCAGACGGCCAGGACGGCGAAGGACAGAACCGCGTGCAGGGCCTGGCCCACATAGGGCAGCCGCGGCAGCAGGGTCAGGAGCAGGGCTGCGGCCATGGCGTAGACCGCCAGCTGCTGCCAGTAGGGAAGGGCGTCGAGCATGTGCGGGGCATGATAGGGCACGCCCCGACCGGCGGGAAACGCTGGCGCGGGGACGTGGCCTGGACCTTTGCGTCAGGGGTTCAGTCGGGCAGGGCGTAGACCTTTAGATAGTCGCCCGGCGTGGTTTCGAAACGGGCGTGGCCCGTGGCCGTGATGGCGACGTACTGGCGGCCCTGGTGCTCGTAGGTCATGGGGCCGGCCTGGGGACCGGCGGGCAGGCGGGCCTGCCAGACCAGCTTGCCGGTCTCCGTCTCGAAGGCCCGCAGGAAGTCGTCCTGGGCGGCGCCGATGAAGGTCAGGCCGCCGGCGGTGACCAGGGGGCCGCCGAGATTGGGCGTGCCGGTGGCGATCTTCAGGAAGGTGGGCAGGCCAAGCGGACCCACGTCGAACCCGGTGCCGAGCGGCTTGGACCAGACGAGCTCGCCCGTATCGATGTTGGTCGCCGAGATGTAGCCCCAGGGCGGGGCGATACAGGGGACCTTCAGGGCCGACCACCAGATCGGTCGGGTGACGCCATAGGGCGTGCCCTGATGGGGGGCGACGGCCTGGTCCGGTCGGGCGCCGCCGGACCCGACGGCCTTGTCCTCCACCTGGTCGCGGGGATGCAGGATGACCAGGTTGGGCAGGCGCGAATTGTTGGCGATGATCAGCCGGCGCTCCGGGTCGAAGCCGAGCCCGCCCCAGTTCAGCCCGCCCACGGTGCCTGGGAACAGCAGCATGCCGGCCTTGTCGGTGGTCGGCGGGGTGAACATCCCCTCATAGCGATGCCGGTGGAAGCTGATGCGGCACAGGGCCCCGTCGATGGGGGTCAGGCCGAAGGCGTGGCGGGGGTCGATATGCTCCGGCTCGCGGCCGGGGACGCCGCCGATATTGGGAAAGAACACCGACTGCGGCTGGGTGGGTGACACCCAGTCGCCCGGCGCCGCGCCCTGGGGAGCCGGACGCTGCTCGACAGGGCGGAGCGGCGCGCCGGTCGCAGCGTCCAGCAGGAAGAGGTTGCCGGTCTTGCTGGCCTGCATGATGGCCTGGCGAGGGGCGCCGTCGATCGTTACGTCCACCAGCATGGGCTGGGCGCCCAGATCATAGTCCCAGAGGTCGTGGGTGACCGTGGTGTAGACCCAGCGCGTGGCCCCGGTGGCCAGGTCGACGGCGACAACGGCGTCGGTGAAGCGGTCCTCCTCGGGCGTGCGGTTGCCGCCCCACTGGTCGGCCGCGGCGTTGCCCGTGGCCAGGAAGGCCAGGCCCAGAGACTCGTCGGCGGAGATGATGTTCCACACATTGGGGGTGCCGCGGGGATAGATCTCGCCGGGCGCCAGGGCGGCCTGAGCGTCGGGGCGCAGGGCGTCCCAGGCCCAGCGCAGCTCGCCGGTGCGGGCGTCATAGGCGCGGACCACGCCAGACGGGGCGTCCCGGCGCTGGTTGTCGCTGACCTGCTGGCCAAGGATCAGCAGGTCGCCGACCACGGTGGCGCCGGAGGTGTTGGAGGCGAAGCCGGTCTCGCGCAGGCCCATGCCCTCGGTCATGTCGACGACGCCGGCCTCGCCGAAATCCTGGCAGGGGAAGCCGCCCACGGCGTCGAGGGCGATGAGCCGGCCATCGGCGGTGGCGACGAAGACCCGGCGATGGCACTGGCTGCCGCCCCGGGGGACGGGCCCAATGGCGCCGGGAACCGCCGGCATGGCGTCGATCGCCTCGGGGCGGCCGGCCGGGGCGCCGTCATCGAAATAGCCCACCGCACGGCAGGCGGCGGTGAACAGGGACTCCATGGTCCTGGCGGGAACCTTGGGGTCGTGGCTCCAGCGCACCTCGCCGGTGCCAGGATCAAGGGCGAACACCTGGCTGGTGGGGGTGCAGGTGTAGAGGAAATCCTCGACCTTGATCGGCGTGTTCTGGGACGAATAGAAGACCCGGCCGGCCTCGGGATTGAGGTCGCCGCTGCGGAAGGTCCAGGCCTCCTTCAGGTCGCCGACATTGGCGGTGGTGATCTGGCTGAGGCTGGAATAGCGCCGCCCGCCCAGCGCGCCGCCATAGGCGGTCCAGTCGGCGCCGGCCTCATTGGGGGATGTAGGCGCGGCGGGACCTGCGGGGCCGGTCGGCGGCTCGGTCCGCTCCCAGCTGACGAAGACCAGGGC
>JAHUZY010000115.1 GCA_019264505.1 Phenylobacterium sp.
CCGGCAGGCTGAAACCGGGGGACGCCAGACGCATCATCTGCAGCTTGCTGCGCACGATCCCAGCCGGGGCCAGACGGTCAGGAAAGAGGCTGACCAGATCATCGCCCGGACAGACCACGGCCCGATCGGCCTCGATCACCCCCTGGGCGGTGACAACATGCGGGGGTTCCACGGCGTGGACCGCTGTCTGGTGCAGAAAACGAACACCAAACCGCGCGCTCAGCCAGGCGGCCAGGCGCGGAATGGCGGTGCGCGAGTCCACCCGCAGGTCGTGCGGACTCCATAGGGCGCTCAGGGTCCCGGGGCCGGTGACCTCGGGCGCACGGGCGCGCGCCTCGACGGCGGACAGGAGCCGACAGCCGTCGGCCATCTCCGTCATCATGAAGGCCTCGAGGACGGCTACAGCCTCGGGGCGTCGAACAGGAAGCCACAGCCCGCGCTGCAGGACGTCGATACCCGCCTCGGCGGCGATCTCATCCCAGACCGCGCGGCTGCGGCGCGCTCGGGCCCACACCTGACCGCGCGGTTGGCCGGTGACGGTGACGAAGCCGAAGTTGCGGATCGAAGCCCCGTTGGCCTGGGCGTCGCGGTCGATAACGACCACAGACAGGCCGCGCCGCGCGGCGGCCAGGGCGCAGGCGAGGCCCACGATTCCAGCGCCCACCACCGCAATGTCATAACGCGAGGTCATGGTCTGGCCGGCGCCCGCCGTGTCGTGAGCGCCCCTCTGATCCCGATCATGCGCCGCCCCCGTCATCCAGCCGTTGCATAATTGGTCTAGACCACGTGGATGTAACAAGGGCAAGACACGTGATCGCATCCCTGCGCCTTCGACTGACCCAGGCCCATCCCGTGGCCTTCGTCCTGTTCGCCGGTCTGGCGGGCTTCTGCGCGTACTTCTCGATGTACGCCTTCCGCAAACCCTTCACCGCGGCGACCTTCGAGAACGTGGCCGGCTGGGACTTCGTCCTCGACTACAAGATCGCCCTGGTCCTGGCCCAGGTCGCCGGCTACGCCCTGTCCAAACTGGCGGGCGTCAAGGTGATCTCGGAAATGCGGCCGGAGCGCCGCGCCCTGGCCATTGTGCTGCTGATCGGCGTCTCCTGGATCGCCCTGGTGCTGTTCGCCGTGATCCCGGCGCCCTGGAACGTGGCGGCCCTTTTTCTGAACGGCCTGCCGCTCGGCCTGATCTGGGGCCTGGTGTTCGGCTTCATGGAAGGACGACGCACCAGCGAGGTCCTGGGCGCCATCCTCTGCGCCAGCTTCATCCTGTCCTCTGGCGTGGTGAAGTCCGTGGGCAAGGCCCTGATGGACACCGCCCACATCTCCCCCTTCTGGATGCCGGCCGCGACCGGGGTCGTCTTCATGCCGCTGCTGGCCATATCTGTGCTGGCGCTCGCGGCCCTGCCGCCGCCCAGCGCCGCGGACGAGGCCGAGCGGGTCGCCCGCCGCCCCATGATGGCGGCCCAGCGAGCCCAGTTCCTGGCCGCCCATTGGCCGCTCCTCATTCTGCTGGTCGCCGCCTATGTGCTGCTGAGCGCCTTCCGCGACCTCCGCGACAATTTCGCCGCCGAGATCTGGCAGGCCCTGGGCTATGGGGACGCCGCCGCCATCTTCACCGCCAGCGAAGGCCCGGTGGCCGTCCTATCCCTGGTCACGATGGGGGTGCTGATCGCCGTGAAGAACAATGGCCGCGCCCTGCTCTTCATGCACGGCGTGATCATGGCGGGCTTCGCCCTCCTGGGCGCCTCAACCCTGGCCTATCAGCAGGGGCTCTTGCCCCCCATCGCCTGGATGATCGCCAGCGGCGCGGGCCTCTACCTGGCCTATACGCCGTTCAACGCCATGCTGTTTGACCGAATGATCGCCTATACCGGCACGGTGGGGACCGCAGGCTTTCTGATCTATCTGGCCGACGCCTCAGGCTATCTGGGCAGCGTCGTCCTGTTGCTCATCCGCAATTTCGCCGCCGTGGACCTGCCCTGGGTCCCCTTCTTCGTGAACGCCGCCTACGGCACGAGCCTGGTGGGTCTGGCCCTGGTCGCCGGGGCCACGGCGCTGTTTCTACGCGATCGAACCGCCGTACCCGCGCGCCCGCTCCCGCAACCGACAGGCTGACCCGCCACACGGAGCGTCAGACCCGCCGGCGTCCTTTTGGCGCCCCAGCCGACCCTTTGATTGGCCGGGCTGGGTTGAACCGTTCGTCCAGACCTGGCGCCGTCACCCGCTGAGGCCAAGTTGGACCGCCATGCGGACCAGATCGGCAGTCCCCCGAGCCTGCAGCTTTTGCATCGCTAGCCGACGATGGGTCTTTACGGTCGTCTCGCTGAGGTCGAGTTCGGCCGCAGCCTGCTTGTTCAGACGACCGTTCGCCACCAGTTCGATGACTTGCCGTTGGCGTTCCGACAGACTGGCGAAACAGTGGCGCAGGCGTTGGCTATCCCGCCGCCGAAACCAGCGCTGCTGATCGACCGCCAGGGCGGCTGTGACCGCATCGAGAAGGTTCTGCTCGCGCAGGGGCTTTGTCAGAAAATCTGCCGCCCCATCCCGCATCGCGCGGACCGATAGCTCCACGTCGGCGTAGCCAGTCATGATGATCACCGGTGGATAGTTCTCCGACCGCCCGGCGTTCGCGAGCAGATCAAGGCCGTTCCCGTCCGGCAGCCGCAGGTCGGTCAGGATGCAGCTCGGCCGATCGGGAAGATCGGCGGCATAGAAGTCCCGCAGCGAGGCGTAGGTGGTGGATTCGAGACCAATCGACATCAGCAGGTCCTGCAGGGCCATGCCGATGATCAGGTCATCTTCGACGATGTGAACCAGAGCGGGGGGCGTCACGTCGGCCAGCCGCTCAGGTTTGCGTTGGTTGAGCTTCACGGTTCCCCCCCTCTGGATAGCGTTGCACTGATCAGGGACCTGATAAGAAGCAGGGTCGACATTTATTGCGGCCTCCATTCGGACAAATCTGATCTGAACAATAGACGCCGCAACACAGGCGATTATTCCGGCCGACCACCTTCTTTTTTCCCTTGACCGTCGGGCCTCACCTCGGGGCCGATTGAAGGCGTCAGGAGACCGACAGCTGCCTTAGAACATCCTCGGCCACGGGGCGCAGATCGCTCGACGCGCGCGGGGCCACGACGCTGAAACCGAGCCCGTCCCGCGACCAGGTCACCCCGTCCAGACCGCCGTATGACTGCTCCGACATGGACCTATTCTTGTCGATCTGCATCGGCCGCATCATCACGGCCAGGCGACCGGCCCCAGGCCCCTCATAGATGAACAGCGCGGCGGGACCGTTGGGCGTTGTCACCAGCCGGCCGCCGAGAAAGCGATAGCCGGCGCCCTGCAAATCAGGCGGCTGCACCGGCGTGTCGAGACGCTCGGACACCCAGCGGGTCAGCGTCCCACGCTGATCGGAGGCCAGTTCAACAGGGCGATCGGTGTCGGCGGCGTAGACCCTATAGTTGTCGATGGCCTCCTGACCGAGGGCTTGAATTCCATGCGCAGGGGGCGAAACCGCGTCCCGCGCGAACCAGCCGGACAGGCCGCCAATACAGAGAAAGGCTGCGACCGCCGCGATCTGGCGCCTCTCAGCCAGCCTCTTACGCCGCCGCTCGATAAGGGCGTTCAAGCTCAGTTCGGCCGGCAGGGGTTGGTCGGCCAGCGGCGCCAGCGCCTCGCGCAACGCTTCACCCTGCTCCCGGTAGGTCACAAGGCGGGCCTTCGCCTCGGGATGGGCGTCCAGGTAGCGGGCCACGGCGTCGCGCCGGCTCTCCTCGAGCACGCCATCGAGAAAGGCCTGAAGGTCATCTTCGCTGATCGGGCGCTCCACGGTCACTTGACCCTCCTGAGATGGGTTCTTACGGGCGCCCCTTCGGCCATCTCACTGGCCAGCCGGGCGCGTCCGCGAGAGAGCCGCGACATGATCGTGCCGAGCGGCACACCCAGAACACGGGCGGTTTCCGCATAGGACAGTCCTTCGACTGTCACCAGCAGGATCACGGCGCGATAGTCGTCCGGCAGTCGATCCAGCGCGCGGAGAATATCAGCGCGGGCCAGCCCGTGCTCCTGCGCCGGCGCCACGGACAGGAACGCCGGATCCACCGTCTGGATCGGAGCCATCACGCCTCTTCGGCGCAGGGCGCGCCAGCGATTGACCGCGAGGTTGTGCAGGATGGCGTAGAGCCAGCTTCGGGTATCACCGTCGGCGCGGCGTTGACCCCAGCGCGCGATCGCACGCTCCAGACAGTCCTGGACCAGGTCGTCCGCTTCCGCCGGATCACGAACCAGGGCGTTGGCGTATCGCCGCAGTCCCGGGATCACCGGCTCGATCAACTTCCCCATGTCGGTCATGCGCGCATCCTAGGGCGCCGCGACCTGGATCTGCACTGGAGCGCCCGGCTTGGCGGCCGTGCCGGAGGCGACCACCAGATAGCGACGCGAGGCGCCGCGATCGGCGCGCACCTGCTGACGAATGGGCCCCAGCGCATTGACGATCGCAGCACCGACGGGGTTGGTCATGAAGGCGGCGATCGGTTCCAGTGACCCGGCGCCGTCCGGCGTGTCCGCCAGGGCCAGGAAGTAGGGCGAACGGGGCGTCAGCCCAGACACCGCGCCCTGAATGACCTGGATAAGCCCCTGATCATAAAGGGTGATGGTGGACCCAACCTCAGCGCCGTCGCTGGCGCGCATCCGGATCAGTGTGGAGCTTGCGGCCGACCGCGCCTGCAGATTCTGGTCGCCCGCGCCCGTGGGAATTGCGCCAGGCACATAGACCAGGGCCTGGGGCGCCTGGCCGACGCCAATAGTCGTCACGACGGCGTTCGCGGCCGTATCGATCACCGCCAGTTCGCTCGCATTCTCCAATCCGACATAGATGCGGGAGCCGTCGGACGAGGGCCACAGGCCATGCGGAAGAGCCCCCACCGGAATGGTCGCGACAAGGCTGAAATCGTCGGTGCGAAGGACCTTAACCGCATTCTCCCCACCGACCGTCACATAGGCGAACTGACCACGCGCGGTGCGGGCGAAGTTGACGTGGTTTGTGATGGGGCCGGTATCCAGTGTCGCCAGCACATTGAACGGAGGGCGGGCGTTGAAGGCCACGGTCTTGCCGATGTCTTTCAGGGTGAACCACACCTGCGCCCCGTCCGGCGAGGCCGCGATGTTGGGGCAGAAGGCGCTCGGCTGAGTGACCTCCCCGACGATCTCGTGCGAGGCGACATCAACGACCACCGTCGTCGGATTGAAGGACGAGCAGATGTAGGCGTAGCGGCCGTCCGGCGAGAAGATGGTCATGCCCGGCCCGCCCGGAGTCCTGATCCGCCGGATTTCCGCGTAGCTGACTGGGTCGATCACCGACACGTAGTCCTCGCCGCGCACCGTCACCCACAGCTCCTGGCCATCGGGGGTAAAAAAGGCCTCGTGCGGCGAGCGACCAATATAGGTGACATGCTTCACGGTGTTGGTGGCGGTGTCGATGAAACTGACCGAGTTGGAGCCGATCGACACCACGGCCAGCGTCTTGCCGTCCGGCGAGAAGCCCAGGCCGTGAACCAGCAGCTGGCCGCGATAGAGGGGGCTGAGGTTGGCTGGAGACGGATCACCCAGGCGGATCAGGCCGACCAGGCGATTGGTGGACGGGTCGGTGACGGAGACCGTGTTGGAGAACTGTTCCGCTGCATAGACGCGGTCACTGGGCTGGATCTGGGTCGGCTGGGAGGCCTGGGCCGCCCCGGCGGCGAGAAGCGCGCCTGAAAGGCCGGCGACGACGCCGAAGGTGTGACGGGTCATGGGCTCAGCCTTCATGATGGTGGTGCGGGGTTTCGACCCCGGAGGGCGCGGTGGGTGGAGGATTGGTCGGAGCCGGAGCGGAGGCTGGCAGGGGTTCGCCCACGGCGAGCCGCATCGCGGCGATTTCCTCCTGCTGTTCGACGATGATTTCCTGGGCGAGACGACGGATCTGGTCGTTCTTGCTGTAGCGAAGCACCGCAACAGCCATGTCGATGCCCCCCTGATGGTGCGGGATCATCATCGCCACGAAATCTCTGTCGATGTCGCCCGACGGCGGAATTTCCATGGCCGCGTGCATCCTGGCCATGGCCGCGTCGTTCTCGGCCATGAACTGTTCTGCAGGCGTGCTCGCCGCAAGCGGTGTGGATAGGCCGACCGCAGCCAGAAGGCCGAACAGGGTCGCGGACTTGCGGAAAGAGACGAAGGACATCGATTGCGGCCTCGGGTCGGACACGGTGGGACTTGAGCAATAGACATCGCGAGGCGGCCGATTATTCCCGACCGCCGGTCTTTTTTTGTCCGGGCGCCCAGCTGACGAGCTCCCGCCTCGGGTTCGAGCGACGGAAGCCTCAGCGGCTCATCCCAAAGGATGAGGGGTTTGAGCCTCGAGGACGGCTGTCGGCCAGCCGGATGCGAGAGCACCGTCAGGGGCAAGACGCCACTCCCTGAACAAGGCTTCGAGGCCGAACATGACCCCCCGGCAAATCTCCACCCCCGCCCTCACCCGCCGCAGTCTGCTGGCGGCGACCGGCGCATCAGGCGTCGCGCTGGCCCTGCCCACCTCAGCGCTCGCCGCCATCCTCTCCCCACCCACCGACATCCATGGAGCTACGGTGATGACCACCATCAAGACCCGCGACGGAACCGAGATCTTCTACAAGGACTGGGGCCCGAAGGACGCCCAGCCGATCGTTTTCCATCATGGCTGGCCCCTGACCAGCGACGACTGGGACAACCAGATGCTGTTCTTCCTGGGGCAAGGGTTTCGCGTCATCGCCCATGACCGACGAGGTCACGGCCGCTCTACCCAGACCGACACCGGAAATGACATGGACCACTATGCGGCCGACGTCGCCGATCTCGTGTCCGCCCTCGATCTGCGGTCGGCCATCCACATCGGCCACTCGACCGGCGGGGGTGAGGTCGCGCGTTATGTCGCCCGCCACGGCGACGGAGGACGGGTGGCCAAGGCCGTGCTGATCGGCGCGATCACGCCGGTTATGGTCAGGACGGCTGGCAATCCCGGCGGCCTGCCTCCCGAACTCTTCGACGAATTCCGCGCCGCCCTGGCCAACAACCGGGCCCAGTATTTCTGGGACCTGCCAAGCGGTCCCTTCTACGGTTTCAACCGCCCGGGTGTGACCCCGCAGCCCGGCGTCATCGCCAACTGGTGGCGCCAAGGCATGCAGGGTGGCGCGAAGGCGCACTACGACTGCATCAAGGCCTTCTCGGAGACCGATTTCACCGAGGATTTGCGCGCGATCACCGTGCCGACTCTCGTCCTTCACGGGGGCGACGACCAGCTGGTGCCGGTCGATACTTCGGCCAAGCTCGCAGCCCCCATGCTCAAGAAGGGCGAGCTCAAGATCTATCCTGGGCTCAGCCACGGCATGTGCACGGTCAATCCGGACGTCATCAACGCCGACCTGCTGGACTTCTTCCGGAAGTGACCCCTTGGGGCGTGTCGCCCAACCCTTGCGCCGGAAATCCGGCGTAAGGGACGCGAAGGCCTCCGCTGGCGCCCCAGGCGGATAACCACCCGGGCCGTCCTCCCCCTCTGACATCAGCACCACAGTCCGAACGCCGACGGCCTTTCGCCGTCACGGCCTGCGTCCGGCTGCCCCGAACCTCACCCCAATTCCAAAGGAGCCATTCGTGAGCGACCCAAAGTTCAGCGATACGCCCGAGTTCGCCGCCCGCGTGGCGGCCAACCAGGCTGACCGCCTGGCCAATCTGAAAACGAGCTACGACTTCATCGTCTGCGGCGCCGGAAGCTCCGGCTCAGTTGTGGCCCGACGCCTGGCGGAAAACCCCGCAGTTCAGGTCCTGCTGATCGAAGCCGGTGGCAGCGATGACCGGCCCAGCGTCATGGATCCGGCGGCCTGGCCAACCAATCTGGGCGGCGAGACTGACTGGGGCTTCGCCGCCGAGCCCAATCCCGAGCTGAACGGCCGGGCCATGCCCATGTCCATGGGCAAGGTCCTGGGCGGCGGCTCGAGCATCAATGTCGGGGTCTGGGCGCGGGGCCATCGCAGCGACTGGGACTATTTCGCGCAGGAGAGTGGTGACGCCTCCTGGGGCTACGAGTCCGTCCTCGACCTCTATCGCGAACTCGAGGACTGGCAGGGCGCACCAGATCCCCTCCACCGTGGAACGGGTGGTCCGGTTCATGTGCGGCCGTCGCCTGCCCCAGGTCCTGCGGCCCTGGCCATGCTGGGCGCGGCGCAGGAGATCGGCGTTCCGATCTATGAGAGCCCCAACGGCACGATGATGGAAAGCGAGGGCGGGGCCGCCATCAGCGACGTCCTCACCCGCGACGGCAAACGCCACTCCATCTTCCGCGCCTTCACCTGGCCCTATCTGGACCGACCCAACCTCACCCTCTTGACCGAGACGCAAGTCAACCGGGTGATCCTCGAAGGCCGTCGCGCCGTCGGCGTGGAGGTGGTGCGGAACGGAGTGATCGAACGGTTCGACGCCACCGGCGAGGTGATCCTGTCGCTCGGGGCGATCATGACGCCGATCGTGCTGATGCGCTCCGGGATCGGCGACGAGGATGAGCTGCGCGCCGCAGACGTCAAGCTCCTGCACAGTCTGCCAGGCGTGGGGCGCAACCTGCAGGACCATGTCTCCTTCGGCTGCATCTGGGAGTATCGCGAACCAATCGCGCCGCGGAACAGCGGCAGTGAAGCGACCATGTACTGGAAGTCCGATCCCTCGATGAACGAGCCGGACCTGCTCTTCTGTCAGGTGGAATTCCCGGTACCGAGCCCCGAAACCGCCAATCGCGGCGTACCCGAACACGGCTGGACCATGTTCGCGGGTCTCGCCCACCCCAAGAGCCGCGGCCAGATCCGCCTCCAAAGCGGCAATCTGCTGTCCCCACCGCGGATCGAGCTCAACACCTTCGGCGATCCGGATGACCTGCGGGCCGCCATCGCCTGTGTTCAGCTCTGCCGCGAACTTGGCAATAGCCCGGCGTTCGAGCCGCTGGTGCGGCGTGAGGCCATGCCGGGTCCGCTCGGCCGGGTGGAGATGGAGCGCTACGTGCGCGACGCAGCCGTGACCTACTGGCACCAGACCTGTTCGGCCAAGATGGGGCGCGACGTGATGTCCGTGGTCGACGCCAGTCTACGCGTTTACGGCGTTGAAGGGCTGCGGATCGCCGATGGATCGGTGATGCCGCGGGTCGCCACGGGCAACACCATGGCCCCCTGCGTCATCATCGGGGAAAAGGCTTCGCGCTACATTCGCGCGACCCAAGGGCTCTGACCAGACGAGAGGACGGGCCGCCGTCGCGGCGAAGGCTATGACGTGGGCCCCGGCGTCCTGGTCATGGCGTCCCCACCGTTTCAGTCTTCGACGATCCGGTAGGCGGCGACCCGTCCGCTTCGATCCAGCTCGATCAGGAGCCACTGGTGGTCGATCACCATCAGGCCGCGCTCGCGGCCCAGGAGATAGACCAAGTCGCTGCTGGCGAACTTGTCTGTGGCGGTCGGTTCGCCGAGCAGTTCAACGACGCCTGCCCGATCGAGGCCGTCGATACGGCCCGACGCGATCAGGTCCGGAGCCATCCGGACGCGCTCGCGGGTGGACAGATCCGCATCCCGCCACGCCGGAGCCTCAAAGGCGCCCCTGTCACACCCGGCCAGAGCCAGGACCGACACCACCACGGCGCCCAGGGATACGGACCGCCGATTGTTCCGGCAAAAGCGATAGGTCATCCCGTCTCGTCCCGGTTCTCGCGAGAGCCCCGAATCCTCTGTATCGACCACCTTTGCCGTTCTACAGGCCGCCCCCATGGTTCGTCTTCCGCCGCCGCCATCCTGGTCCGCCGCGCTGATCGCCGCCTTCGTCGGTTTCGGCGGCACCATCGCCCTCGTGGTTCAGGCCTTGCGCACAATGGGCGCGACGGTCGATCAGACGGGGTCGGCGGTGACGGCCCTGTGCCTCGGCATTGCGATCGCCGGCGCCGCCCTGTCGGTCCGTTACAGAATGCCGGTCGTCCTCGCCTGGTCCACCCCTGGGGCCGCCCTGCTCGCCGCCGCCGGAGGCCTTCCGTGGTCGGCGGCCGTCGCCGTCTTCGCGGCCGCAGCGGTGATGATGGTTGTGGTCGGAGCCACGCCGGCGCTCGGACGCCTGATCGAGCGCATCCCCGCTTCCATCGCCTCTGGCATGCTGGCCGGCGTCCTCCTGCCCTTCTGTCTGACCCTGTTCCGTCTAGGGGCGACCGACCCGGTTCTGATCGCAGCCCTCCTCTGTATCTTCCTGGCCGCCAGGCGTCGGCTCCCCCTCTATGCCCTGCCCCTCGTCCTCATTGCAGCGATCAGCTTCACCTTGGTGCGCGGCGATATGGCGCCACTGGCGACAGGCCGCATCTTCGGGACCCTGCTGCCGGTCTTGCCCCGTCCAGATTTGGCCGCGGTGGTCAGTCTGGCCCTGCCCCTGTTCATGGTCACCCTGGTGTCTCAGAATCTGCCGGGTCTGGTGGTTCTGCGGTCCGCAGGCTACCAGCCGCCCGCCGGCGCCCTCGTCACCACCACCGGCGTCGCC
>JAHUZY010000124.1 GCA_019264505.1 Phenylobacterium sp.
GTGAAGTACTTGCCGGGATAGGTGGTGAAATAGGTCTGGATGAAGCGCTCGTGGTCCCCATAGACCGTGCGCATCTGGCCCGGCCAGGAATCGGTGAGGCACAGATTGCCGCTGGTCGCGCCATCGAGCACCTTGCCGTCAGCATCCACCAACTGGAATTTCACGCCGGGCAGGGGCTTGGCGCAGGAGCCGGGCTTGGCGGGCGTCGCGCCGGGCAGGGGCGTGGCCAGGCAGGCGCCGGTCTCGGTCTGCCAATAGGTGTCGACCACCGGGCAACGGCCGTCCCCCACCACCCGGTGATACCAGAGCCAGGCCTCGGGATTGATCGGTTCGCCCACCGTGCCCAGCAGGCGCAGGGACTTGCGGCTGGCCTTTTTCACCGGCGCGTCGCCGTCGCGCATCAGGGCGCGGATGGCCGTGGGCGCGGTGTAGAAGATCTCCACCTTGTGCTTGTCGACCACCTGCCAGAAGCGGGAATTGTCCGGATAGGTGGGCACGCCCTCGAACATCACCGTCGTCGCCGCATTGGCGAGCGGCCCATAGACCACATAGGAGTGGCCGGTGACCCAGCCCACATCGGCGGTGCACCAGAAGACCTCGCCGGGGCGATAGTCGAACACCAGCTCATGGGTGTGGGCCGCCCAGGTCAGATAGCCGCCGGTAGTGTGCAGCACCCCCTTGGGCTTCCCGGTGGAGCCGGAGGTGTAGAGGATGAACAGCGGGTCCTCCGCATTCATCGGCTCGGGGTCGCAGGTGTCGGCGACGGTCTTCTTCAGCTCGCCATAGAAGGCGTCGCGGCCCTCGATCATGGGCACGTCGGCCTTGGTGCGGCGCACGACGATGACATCGGTGACGTCCGGGCAGGCCTTGAGCGCCTCGTCCACATTGGCCTTCAGCGGCACGATCTTGCCGCCGCGCACGCCCTCGTCGGCGGTGATGACGATGCGGGAGTCGCAGTCCTGAATGCGGCCGGCCAGGCTGTCGGGGGAGAAGCCGCCGAACACCACCGAGTGCACCGCCCCGATCCGCGAGCAGGCCAGCATGGCCACGGCGGCGGCCGGGATCATCGGCAGATAGATGGTGACCCGGTCGCCCTTCTTGACGCCCTTTGCCTTCAGCACATTGGCCATGCGGCAGACCTCGGCGTGCAGCTGGCCGTAGGTCAGGGTGTCGTAGACGTCGGGGTCGTCGCTTTCCCAGATGATCGCCACCTGGTCGCGGCGGGTGGCCAGATGACGGTCGATGCAGTTGACGCTGACATTCAGCTCGCCATCGGCGAACCACTTGATGCGGAAGTCCGACGCCTTGAACGAGACGTCCTTGACCTGGGTGAAGGGCTTGGACCAGTCCAGACGGCCGGCCACGTCGCGCCAGTAGCCGTCCGGGTCCTGCTCGGCCCGCCGGCAGGCGGCCTCATAGGCGGCGGCGTCCATATGCGTGCGCTTGGCCCAGGCCTCAGGCACCGGAAAAATCTCGCCTTCACTCACGGCGCAACTCCCTTGATCGACTTTGGCGCGGAGTATGCGGAGTGAGGGGCCGGTGGCAACCGTTGAGCGCGACACGTCTCGGGCGCGCGGTCCGGTCAGGCTTCTGGCGGTCGGCCTGACCGGCGTTCACAGATTTCGGCGAGCGGCTTGTCTGGCCGGTTTATTCCGCCGGCAGGGTGTTTTCGGTGCGCTTGTTGAGCAGGCGGTCAAACTCCGACCAGACGCCGGCGTCCCCATGCCATTGGCCCTTGGTGGCGGCCTTGGAATATTCGGTGGAGCGGGCCTCGAAGAAGTTGGCGTGCTCCACACCCGACAGCATCGACTGCAGCCACGGCAGGGGGTTTTCCTTCACCCCATAGACCTCGGGCAGGTGCAGCTGGCGCAGGCGCCAGTCGGCGATGAAGCGGATATAGGCCTTGATGTCGGCCGGCGTCATGCCCTGGACCTCGCCGGCCTCGAAGGCCAGGTCGATGAACTTGTCCTCCAGGCCCACCACGGTCTTGCAGCAGTCGACGATGTCGTCGGCCACCGACTTGGTGACCACCTTCGTCTCGGCGTTGAAGGCGTGATAGAGGCGGATGATCCCCTCGCAGTGCAGGCTTTCGTCGCGCACCGACCAGGAGACGATCTGGCCCATCCCCTTCATCTTGTTGTGGCGGGGGAAGTTCATCAGCATGGCGAAGCTGGCGAACAACTGAAGGCCCTCGGTGAAGCCGCCGAACATGGCCAGCGTCCGGGCGATGTCGGCGTTCGAATCGACGCCGAACTTCTGCATGTAGTCATGCTTGTCCCGCATCTCCTGGTAATCCAGGAAGGCGGTGAACTCGCTATCGGGCATGCCGATGGTTTCGAGCAGCAGCGCATAGGCGGCGATGTGGATCGTCTCCATGTTGGAGAACGAGGCCAGCATCATCTTCACCTCGGTGGGTTTGAACACCCGCCCGTAGCGCTCCATGTAGTTGTCGTTCACCTCGACGTCGGACTGGGTGAAGAAGCGGAAGATCTGCGTCAGCAGGGCCCGCTCCTTGTCGTTCAGCTTGGCCGCCCAATCCTTGACGTCCTCGCCCAGGGGCACCTCTTCGGGCATCCAGTGGACCTGCTGCTGCTTCTTCCAATAGTCGTAGGCCCAGGGGTATCGGAAGGGCTTGTACGCATAGGAGGGCGTCAGGAGTCCGGGCAGGGAGCTGTGGGCGGCGTCGGTCACGGCAGGACTTCCCCTGGGTCGATAGGGCTGGGATCAGTGATGACCATACCAGCCCCAAGCCCGCCCGCTAAGAGGCAAACCGACGCACAGACCCAAGATGTTGTGAATGACGCCGACCACCCCACTATAT
>JAHUZY010000134.1 GCA_019264505.1 Phenylobacterium sp.
GCGCCATCGGATCGGCCGGGGTCATGGCGCCCATGGCGCCGGTTTCGGCGGGCATGGGCTCAGTGGTCTCGACCTCATTGTCGCCGCAGGCGGCGAGGGTGACGGCGGCGAGCGCGCCGATCGACAGGGTGGTGAGGTTACGCAGTTTCACGAGTTTGGCTCCCGTTGGGACGAATTCCCGAAATCTTCGAACGTCGAGCCCGCGGCCGGCGTTCCCGCTTTCGTGATCACGCCCCAGGCCGGGCGCCTGGAACAGGCGGCGTTCATCTGATGGTGGTGGATTTCCCGTAACGCCTCGTCTAGCGGTTTTGCGGCTCGATGGAGGACGGACATGGACAGGCGCGTTCGCAAGGCGGTGCTGCCGGTGGCGGGACTGGGGACACGGGTCCTGCCCGGCGCCAAGACCACCCCGAAGAACATGCTCAATGTCTTCGACCGCCCCATCCTGTCCTATGTGATCGAAGAGGGCCGCGCCGCCGGCATCGAGCACTTCGTCTTCATCGTCGGTCGCGGCCAGGGCGCCATCGAGGACTATTTCGACGCCTCGCCTGAAATCGAGAACGCCCTGGAGACCAAGGGCAAGGCCGACATCCTGGCCGAGGTGCGCCGGGACCTGCCCAAGCCCGGCCAGATGAGCTTCGTGCGCCAGATGGCGCCGCTCGGGCTTGGCCATGCGGTCTGGTGCGCCCGGGACATCATCGGCGATGAGCCCTTCGCCGTCATGCTGCCGGACATGCTGATGGCCGCCGAGCCTGCGGCGCTCGCCCAGGCGGTCAGCGCCCATGACCAGGTGGGCGGAAACATCATCGTCGTCGAGCCGGCGCCGGAGGGCGAGGCCCACAAGTACGGCATCGTTGATCTGGAGGGCCAGACGGGCCGCCTGAACCGCATGCGTGGCATGGTCGAGAAACCGGCGCCCGGGACCGAGCCCTCCAACCTGTTCATCAGCGGCCGTTACGTCCTGCAGCCCGAGATCTTCCCCTTGCTGGAAAAGCAGGGAAAGGGAGCCGGCGGCGAGATCCAGCTGACCGACGCCATGGCTGAGCTGATGAAGGTCCAGCCCTTCCACGCCCTGGAGTATGAGGGCGTGACCTATGACTGCGGCGACAAGATCGGCCTGCTGCGGGCCAATGTGGCCTTCGCCCTGCGCCATCCGAGCCTGGGCGCCGATGCGCGCGCAGCAATCAGCGGCCTGCTCTGACGCTTAGGAAACCGGCCGCTCCTTCAGGCATTCCCTCGCTCAGCGCTTTCACAACGCCCCGCCGTTTGTTAGCCCTGGCGAAGGTGAAACCCTGCACGGATCGGAGCGGCGATGCGCGTACTCATTCTCGGCGGAGATGGCTTCTGTGGATGGCCGACGGCCCTCCACCTCTCCGCCCGCGGCCACGAGGTGGCCATCGTCGACAATCTGTCCCGGCGCAGGATCGACGGTGAGTTGGGGGTTCAGTCCCTCACGCCGGTCCAGGACATCCACGGGCGGATCGCGGCCTGGAAAGAGGTGTCCGGCCACGACATCGGCTTTCACGACATCACCGTGGGCAAGGACTATGACGCCCTGCTGGATCTTCTGAAGACCTGGCGGCCGGACTCCATCGTCCATTTCGCCGAGCAGCGCGCCGCGCCCTATTCGATGAAGTCGGCCAAGCACAAGCGCTACACGGTCGACAATAACCTGAACGCCACCAACGACGTGCTGGCGGCCATCGTCGATTCCGGCCTCGACATCCACCTGGCCCATCTCGGGACCATGGGCGTCTATGGCTACGGCACGGCCGGGGCGGCCATCCCCGAGGGCTATCTGACGGTCAAGATCGAGACGCCGGAAGGCTGGGTCGAGCGGGAGATCCTCTATCCGGCCAATCCCGGCTCGATCTACCACATGACCAAGACGCAGGACGCCCTGCTGTTCCAGTTCTACGCCAAGAACGACCACCTGCGGATTACCGACCTGCACCAGGGCATCGTCTGGGGCACCCAAACCGAAGAGACCCGCAAGGATGAGCGGCTGATCAACCGGTTCGACTATGACGGGGACTACGGCACGGTGCTGAACCGGTTCCTGATGCAGTCGGCGGTGGGCTATCCGCTGACCGTGCACGGGGCCGGCGGGCAGACCCGGGCCTTCATCCACATCCAGGACACGGTGCGCTGCGTCGAGCTGGCCCTGGCCCATCCGCCGGAGCGCGGCGAGCGGGTCAAGGTGATGAACCAGATGACCGAGACCTGGCGCGTCCGCGACCTCGCCCAGATGATCGCCCGCCTCACCGACGCCGAGGTCACCCACCTGCCCAATCCCCGGGCCGAGGCCGACGAAAACGACCTGGTGGTCGAGAACAAGTGCCTGCTGGACTATGGGCTGAACCCGATCCGGCTGGAGGACGGCCTGCTGATGGAGGTCGCCGAGATCGCCCGGGCCTATGCCGACCGCGCCGATCTGAGCAAGATTCCCTGCGTGTCTCACTGGAACGCCGAGCGGGCGGCTGCGGCCACCGCGCCGGGCAAGGCGGTGGCGGCCGAGTAGGGGGGAAGGGCCGTGCGGCTCTTCACCTTTGGCTACGGGTTTTCGGCCGCAGCCCTGGGGGCGCGGCTGAAGGCCGAGGGCTGGAGCCTGGCCGCCTCCTACCGACGCCCTGAGGACAGCGAGCGGCTGGCCGGTCTCGGGGTTGAGCCGGTGTCAGTCCGTGACCAGGAGGGTCTGGCGGCCCAGCTCAAGGCGGCCGACGCTGTCCTGGTCACCGCGGCCCCCGATGCGGAGGGCTGTCCTGGCCTGCGGACCCTGGTCCCGGCCCTGGCCCGGGGCGGGGCGTTCCCGGACTGGCTGGGCTATCTCTCCACCACCGGCGTCTACGGGGACCGGCAAGGGGGGTGGGCGTTCGAGTCCAGTCGCCTGGCCGCCCAGTCGATGGAGGGCGCGCGCCGGGTCGCCGCCGAGCGAGACTGGCTGGACGTGGGCAAGGGCATGGGCCTGACCACCACCATCTTCCGCCTGCCGGGCATCTATGGGCCGGGGCGCTCGACCTTCGATCGGCTGCGCTCGGGCCGGGCCAAACGCATCACTGCGCCGGGCCAGGTCTTTTCCCGCATCCATGTGGAGGACCTGGCCGCAGGGCTGGCCGCCTCCATTGCGAGGCCCAGAGCCGGCGGGATCTATAATCTGTGCGATGACGCGCCGGCCCCCAACAGCGAGGTGGTGGCTTATGCCGCAGAG
>JAHUZY010000053.1 GCA_019264505.1 Phenylobacterium sp.
CTTCCACCGCTACCTCGCTACTGTGGTCGATCCACGACGGCTGGACCCGACCGAGATCGCCTTCCATGTGGCGGCTCTGGCGGCCTTCGCCCCGGCTGAGGACGCCGGGCGCAAACGCGTGGCCTGAGCCGCAGGCGGCCCCAGGGGCTCACCCCGTCAAAGGACCAGATCGGCCGGCGGATGGTCATGTCCCGCCGGCCTTTGATCTGGGCGCTGCTCAGGCGTTGACCAGGTTCCGGTCTTCGGCGGCGGCCTGCATGGTCTTCTGCAGCTTCTCGAAGGCGCGGACCTCGATCTGGCGGACGCGCTCGCGGCTGACGCCGTACTGGCCGGCCAGTTCCTCGAGCGTCGTCGGATCGTCCTTCAGCCGCCGCTCGGTCAGGATGTGACGCTCACGGTCGGACAGCTCGGCCATGGCCTCCTGCAGGAGACCCATGCGCAGGCCGCGTTCCTCGTTGTCGGCGACCACTGTCTCCTGGCTGGGGGCGGCGTCGTCGGCCAGCCAGTCCTGCCACTCGCTTTCGGAGTCCGACCGCAGGGGCGCGTTGAGCGAGGCGTCCGGCCCCGACAGGCGCCGGTTCATGGAGATGACCTCCTCGTCCAGCACGCCGAGCTTGGTGGCGATCTGACGGACCTGGTCGGGGTGCATGTCCCCTTCCTCGAAGGCGCTGATCTGGCTCTTGGCCTTACGCAGGTTGAAGAACAGCTTCTTCTGCGCCGCCGTCGTACCCATCTTCACCAGGGACCAGGACCGCAGGATGTACTCCTGGATCGAGGCGCGGATCCACCACATGGCGTAGGTGGCCAGGCGGAAGCCCCGGTCGGGATCGAACTTCTTCACCGCCTGCATCAGGCCGACATTGCCTTCGGAGATCACCTCGCCGATGGGCAGGCCGTAGCCGCGGTAGCCCATGGCGATCTTGGCCACCAGACGCAGGTGGCTGGTCACCAGCCGATGGGCGGCCTCGGGGTCTTCGTGCTCCTGCCAGCGCTTGGCGAGCATGAATTCCTCGTCCTTGGCCAGCATCGGAAATTTGCGAATATCGCTGAGATACCGGCTCAGGCCGCCTTCCGGCGACATGACGGCAAGCGTTTGCGCGGCCATGACTATCCCCTCTTGATGTGTGGACTGCCGGGCCGCTGCGCAGGTGTGCGCCAGGTCCCCCCACCCCTCGACCCTTCAGATAGGTATCGGGTTGTCGGAGCGGAAGGCCGCCGGGGAGGGCGGCTGGAAAGTCCCACTTGTGAACTCAGGTATTTGTACCCCGCGATCTGGGCGCAAGCAAGGCGCGGCCCCTCGTTGGGACCCGCCGAAAATCTCAGAGGGCGCCCAGCAGAGCTTCAAGCTGCGCCATGTCGGCGGGCAGCGGAGCCTCGAACCGCAGGGGCTCGCCGGTGATCGGATGGATGAAGCCCAGCACCTGGGCGTGCAGGGCCTGGCGGGTCAGGCCGGCCTCGGCCATGGCCGCACGCACGGCGGGCGCCGGACTGCCGGAGCCATAGACGGCGTCGCCCAGGCAGGGCGCGCCCTTTGACGCCATGTGGACGCGGATCTGGTGGGTGCGTCCGGTCTCCAGCCGGCACCGCACCCGCGCCGCCGTGGGCCGATCGGAGGGGCCGAACAGAGCTGTGGTCTCATAGTGGGTGATCGCCTCGCGTCCCCCGGACTTCAGCACGGCCATCTTCTTGCGGTCATGGGCCGAGCGGCCCAGCAGGGACTGAACCGTGCCCTTGCGCGGCTTGGGCGCCCCCCGGGTCAGGGCCACATAGGCCCGGTCGATGTCGTGGCGGAAGAACAGGGCCGACAGGCCCTGGTGCGCGGCGTCGGTCTTGGCGCAGACCAGGACGCCGGAGGTGTCCTTGTCGATCCGGTGGACGATCCCTGGCCGGGCGACGCCGCCGATCCCCGACAGGCTGGCGCCGCAGTGGTGCAGCAGGGCATTGACCAGGGTGCGGTCGGGCGAGCCCGGCGCCGGATGGACCGCCATGCCTGGGGGCTTGTCGATCACGATCAGGTGGCTGTCTTCGAACAGCACCTTCAGGGGAATGTCCTGCGGCTCCGGCTCGGCGGCGATGACCGGCGGGACAAGAATCTCATAGTCGCCGGGCTGGGCCTTGGCTGAGCCATCGCGGACCACCTCGCCGTTCCGGCTCACTGCGCCGGCGGCCAGCAGGGCCTGGATGCGGGCCCGGGACAGGTCCTCGGCGAGGGCCGCCAGGGTCTTGTCCAGGCGACCGCCGGCGGCCTCGGCGGCGACCTGCAGCACAAGCAGGTCGCCGTCGTCTTCCGTCTCAAGGATCGTCACGGGGGTCGCCGCGCTGGGGTCAGAGCCCATGCTTGTCGGCGGCGCCTTCCTCATGGCCCATGATGGAGCCGTCCTTGAACAGGTACTCCCGCAGCTGGCCGTCGAACTGCTCATCATTGCGGCGGATCCACTCCAGGACCATGGCCGCATGCTCCATTTCCTCCTTGGCGTTGTGCAGAAGGATGGCTTTAAGCTCCGGATCGTCGCAATCGTCGGCCCGCTGGCGGTACCAGTCCACCGCCTCCAGCTCCTCCATCAGCGAGGAGATCGCGTAGTGGAGCTGGAGCGTCTTGGGGCTAAGCTTTTCCCGGGGGACGTGAAGGGTCTCGCTGGCCATAGGCATCATGCTCCTGTCGCAAAGGCCTTCTATTGCACGCGCTCGGACCTGACGCGAGTTGGGGGCGCGAGTTGGGGACAGTCAGAATGAAGATCGATCGCCGTCGGGCTCTGGCCCTTCTCGGATTCGGCGCCGCCGCGCCGCTCACCGCCCGCGCCCAGACGCCCTTTGGCGGTCCGGTGGCCTTCGAGCACGGCGTAGCTTCGGGCGATCCCCTGGCGGATGCGGTCATCCTGTGGACGCGGATCACGCCCAAGGCCGAGGGCGCAGGGCAGATCGCCTATGCCTGGCGGATGAACCCCGTGGACCGCCGGGCCGGCGGCGCCAAGTCCGGGACCGGCGTCACCGGTCCCGAGCAGGACTATACGGTGAAGGTCGACGTCACCGGGCTCGATCCGGCCCGGGCCTACACCTTCGAATTCGAGGCCAACGGCGTCACCTCGCCCATGGGTCGCACCCGCACCCTGCCGGTGGGCGAGACCCGCGAGCTGGTCCTGGCTGTGGCCTCGTGCTCGCTCTATCCCAATGGCTATTTCAACGCCTACCAGGCCATCGCCGACCTGCCCCAGCTCGACGCGGTGGTCCATCTGGGCGACTACATCTACGAGTACGGGGGCGAGGGGTCCTACGGCATGACCTCGGCCGTGGCCGGCGAGCGGCCGCAC
>JAHUZY010000162.1 GCA_019264505.1 Phenylobacterium sp.
CTGCAGGCCCGCGAGGGTGTGGCCCAGGTGGCCCGGGTGGGCGGGGTGACCCGCGAGATCAATGTGGTCCTCGATCCCGACCGGCTGGCCGCCCGCGGCCTGACCGCGGTGCAGGTCAACAACGCCCTGCGCAGTTTCGACCTGGATGCGCCCGGCGGCCGGGTGGCCATCGGCGGCCAGGAGCAGAACCTGCGGGTGCTGGGCGCCGTGAGCAGCGTCGAGGCCCTGCGCGACCTGACCATCCCCACCGGTCAGGGGGGCTATGTCCGCCTGTCGGATATCGCCGATGTGGGCGACGGCGCCTCGGAGCCCCGGGGCTTCGCCCGCCTGAACGGCCAGCCTGTGGTCGGTTTCATGGTCATGAAGACCCGGGATTCCAGCGACGTGACCGTCGAGGATGGAGTCCTGGAGGCCCTCGCCGAGCTGGAGACCCAGCACGAGGGCGTGTCCTTCACCAAGATCTTCTCTTCGGTGGACGAGACCCGCGCCAGCTTCCACGCGACCCAGAACGTGCTGCTGGAAGGCATGGGACTGGCCGCCCTGGTGGTGTTCGTCTTCCTGCGCAACTGGCGCTCCACGGCCATCGCCGCGGTGGCCATGCCGCTGTCGCTGATCCCGACCTTCTTCGTGATGGATCTGCTGGGCTTCTCGCTCAACATCGTCACCCTGCTGGGCCTGACCCTGGTGATCGGCATCCTGGTCGATGACGCCATCGTCGAGGTGGAGAACATCGAGAAACGGATCATCGCCGGCATGCGGCCCTTCCAGGCCGCGCTTGAGGGCGCGGACGCCATCGGCCTGGCGGTGGTGGCGACGACCGCCTCGATCGTGGTGGTGTTCACGCCCGTATCCTTCATGGGCGGCATGGCCGGGCAGTTCTTCCGGGAGTTCGGCATCACCGTCTCGGTGGCCGTCATCTTCTCCCTGCTGGTGGCCCGCCTGCTCACGCCCCTGATGGCCGCCTATCTGCTCAAGCCGGCCGCCGCGCCCCATCCGCGCAAGCCCTTCAAGGGCCTCTATCGTGACACCCTGGAATGGGCGCTGGATCACCGGATCATCGCCAGCATCGCCGGCGGCGTCATGTTCATCGCCTCCCTGGCGCTGATCCCGCTCCTGCCCCAGGGCTTCCAGCCGGCCGGCGACCCCGACTACCTCTATGTGAACGTCCAGGGTCCGCCCGGGGCGACGGCCGAGCATATGGAAGGGGTGGTCCGCGACATCACCGCCACCTTCGCCGAGCGACCCGAGGTGACCAACGTCTTCGCCCAGATCGGCTCCACCGTGGTGGCGCAGGGTCCGGGCGGTGGCGGGGGCGGCGGCAGCGACCTGCGCAGCGGGACGGTCACCGTCCTGCTTCAGGAGGGCCGCGACCTGACCGGGGCCGAGATCCGCCGCGAGATGCGCGAGGCTCTGCGGGAGATTCCCGACGCCCGGGTGACCTTCCTCGACGGCCAGGGCCAGGCGGGACTTCAGATCGTCCTGACCAGCGAAAACCCAGACGCCCTGCGCGAGACCGCCCTGGAGCTGGAGCGGCAGATGCGCGAGGTGCCCGAGATCGCCGAGCCGCGGCCCTCTGTCCCGCCCACGGGACCTGAACTGATCATCCGGCCCCGCCCCGCCGAGGCCGCCCGCCTTGGCGTCAGCGCCGAGCAGATCGCCACAGTGGCCCGCGTCGCCACCGTCGGTGACATCGACGCCAATGTGGCCAAGATGACCATCAATGAGCGGCGTCTGCCCATCCGCCTGCGCCTGCCGGTGGAGGCCCGGACCGACCTTGAGGCCATCCGCTCCCTGCGCATCCCCACCGCGACCGGCGGTGTGACCACCCTGGGCGCCGTGGCTGATGTGGAATTCCAGGCCGGTCCCGCCCGGATCGAGCGCCTGAACCGCAGCCGACAGCTCACCGTCCAGGCCGAGCTGAACGGGGTGGAGCTGGGCGAGGCCAACCAGAAGGTTCAGGCCCTGCCGATCATGCAGAATCTGCCTGACGGCGTGGCCCCTGCCGAGACCGGCGAGCTGGAGGCCATGCAGGAGCTGTTCGGCGCCATGGGGCTGGCGATCTTCGCCGGGGTCTCGATGATCTTCGCCGTGCTGGTCCTGCTGTTCCGCAGCTTCTTCAAGCCGCTGGTCATCCTGTCGGCCCTGCCGCTGGCGGTGGGCGGCGCCTTCCTCGGCCTGCTGGCCTTCCAGCTGTCGCTGTCGATCCCTTCGATGATCGGCTTCCTGATGCTGCTCGGCCTGGCCGCCAAGAACTCCATCCTGCTGGTGGAGTACGCCATCGAGCGCGAGCGAGAAGGGATGCCCCAGCGCGAGGCCCTGATCGACGCCTGTCGCGAGCGGGCGAGGCCCATCGTCATGACCACCGTGGCCATGGCGGCCGGGATGCTGCCCACGGCGCTCGCCCTGGAGAAAGGCGCCGAGTTCCGTCAGCCCATGGCCGTCGCCGTGATCGGCGGGCTGATCACCTCCACCATCCTGTCCCTGGTGCTGGTGCCGGTGGTCTATGAGTTCGTCGACGATTTCGAGCGCTGGCTGAAGCCGCGCCTGGCCCGCTTCATCACCCCGCGGGAGGCGCCTGGCCCGGCCGTGCCGGAGGACCGGCTCTAGGCTCCAGGCCTAGAGCTCGCCGCGCAGGACCTGGGCGAACTGCTCGGGATCGACATTGCCGCCGGACAGGACCAGGCCCACGGCCCCCTTGCCGGCGACATCGATCTTGCCGGCCAGCAGGGCGGCCAGGGCGGCCACGCCGCCGGGCTCCACCACCAGCTTCAGGGTGGAAAAGGCATAGCGCATGGCGTCGGTGATCTCGCGATCGCTGACCACGGCCACATCGGCCACCGTCTTCTGCATGATCTGGAAGGTCAGCTCCCCGGGGAAGGGCGACTCCAGCGAGTCGCACAGGGAGCGGCCGGTGGGCTTGAACACCTGGCGCTCGCCCGCCTGCAGGGACTTCAGCGTGTCGTCAAAGCCTTCCGGCTCCACTCCGACCATGGCTGTCTGTGGGCTCAAGCCCTTGATCGCCGTCGCCAGGCCGGCCAGCAGACCGCCGCCGCTGATCGGGGCGGCCACCAGATCCAGGGTCGCGCCGGCGGCCTTCGCCTGATCGACCATTTCCAGACCTACCGTGCCCTGGCCCGCGATGATGCGGGGGTCATCGAAGGCTGGCACGACGATAGAGCCGCGCTCCCGGGCGATCTCTGCGGCGATGGCTTCGCGGCTGTCGGTCAGCCGGTCGTAGAACCGCACCTCGGCGCCATAGCCCTGGGTGGCGACGACCTTCACCTTCGGCGCGTCGCTGGGCATGACGATCAGGGCCGGAATCCCCAGCAGCCGGGCGGCGAGCGCGACCCCTTGCGCATGATTGCCCGAGGAGAAGGCGACCACGCCGCGGGCCCGCTCGTCGGCGCTCAGCTGCACCAGCCGGTTATAGGCCCCGCGGAACTTGAAGGCGCCCACCCGCTGCAGGGTCTCGGCCTTGAGCAGGACCCGAACACCCGCCCGCTCGTTCAGGGCGGGGCTTTCGATCAGCGGCGTCTCGAGGGCGTGGCCGCGGATGCGGCCGGCGGCGGCCTGAATGTCGGCAAGCGTCACGCTCATTTGGCGAACACCATGGCGTCGTCGGCGAAGGCCTTGAACTCCAGCGCATTGCCGGAGGGATCGAGGAAGAACAGGGTCGACTGCTCCCCGGGCTGGCCCTTGAAGCGCACCTGCGGGGGGATGATGAAAGACGTGCCGGCCGCTTCCAGCCGATCGGCCAGGGCCCGCCAGGCCTCCAGGGTCAGGATGACGCCGAAGTGGCGGACGGGCACGTCCTCCCCGTCCACGGCGCTGGTCTGGCGATGGCCGACCTCGTCGGGCGCCAGATGGGCCACGATCTGATGGCCATGGAAGTCGAAGTCGATCCAGTCGGGACTGGAGCGACCCTCAGGGCAGCCCAGCAGCTCCCCATAGAAGGCGCGGGCCTCGGCCAGGTCGCGGACGGGGAAGGCGAGGTGGAAGCGGGGTCGGGTCATGGATTCTGATTAGCTCGCGACCGCCGCCCGCGCGATGGTTTTAAGCGGCGCCGGGCCGTGCTTATCTGTCATCGACCCATAGCGGTGGGTTGGGGGCGAATCACAATGCGTAAGCTTGCTGCGGCGGCCGGGGCGGCCTTGGTCCTGGCCGGGATGGGCGCTGTCGAGGCGACGGCGGCCGAACTTCTGGTCGGGGCCTACGCCCACGACGTCACCTTCATCGGCGAGGCGATCGGATCGGGCGCGCCGGGCCGCGAGGAGGGGATCGATCTGCATCTTGGCCTTCGCACTGAGCCCATCGACTATCTGTTCGGCGGTCCTCAGCTGCATGCCTTCGTCTCCCTCAACAGCGAGGGGACGAGCAATTTCGTCGCCGCTGGCGTCTCCTGGCCCATCGGCCTGACCGAGCGCCTCTATGTCCGGCCGGGCCTGGGTCTGGCCTATACCGACGGGGAGGCAGGCCTGCCGCCGGTCAATGCGCCGAATCTGACGCCGGCCGAGATCGAACGGCGCCTGGAGCTCTACAACACCCGCATCGATTTCGGGTCCCAGCTGCTGTTCCAGCCGGAACTGTCGGTCGGTTATCAGTTCACCGAGCAGTTCGCCGCCGAACTGTCCTGGGTTCACATCTCCAACGCCCAGATTTTCCACCAGGGAAAGAACCAGGGCCTTGACGCCGCGGGCGTGCGGCTGATTTACAGCTTCTGACCGGCCCCCGCCTTCGCGGCGTCTGAACGCCGGTTCCACAATCGATCACATCCTCTCGCCGAGCCCTGTCGAAGGGCGGGACGGATCCGCCCGGCAGGCGGAAGGATCGTATCTCAATGGCCAATGTGACGGTGATCGGCGCCCAGTGGGGCGACGAGGGCAAGGGCAAGGTGATCGACTGGCTGGCGAACCGCGCCGACGTGGTGGTCCGCTTCCAGGGCGGCAACAACGCCGGCCACACCATCGTGGTGGGCGACAAGACCTACAAGCTGTCGCTGCTGCCGTCGGGCGTCATCCAGGGCAAGCTGTCGATCATCGGCAACGGCGTCGTGGTTGATCCCTGGTCCTTGCTGGACGAGATCACCCGCGCCCAGGGCCAGGGCCTGGACATCAATCCGGACAACCTGATCCTGGCCGAGAACGCCACCCTGGTCCTGCCGCTGCACCGCGACCTGGACGGGGCCCGCGAGGCCCGCGCCGGGGCTGGCAAGATCGGCACCACCGGCCGCGGCATCGGTCCGGCCTATGAGGACAAGGTGGGGCGCCGCGCCATCCGCTTCGCCGACCTGGCCGATCCCGAGGCCCTGGAGGTCAAGATCGAGCGCCTGCTCGCCCACCACGGCGCCCTGCGCGCCGGGCTTGGCCTGCCTGAGGCCCGGCCGGATGAGATCCTCGCCCAACTGCAGGAGCTGGCGCCGAGAATCCTGCCCTATGTGAAGCCCGCCTGGCGGATTCTGGGGGACGCCATCAAGGCGGGACAGCGGGTCCTGTTCGAAGGCGCCCAGGCGACCCTGCTGGACGTGGACCATGGCACCTACCCCTATGTGACCTCGTCCAACACCGTGGCCGGTCAAGCCGCGGCGGGCGCCGGCGTCGGCCCCACCGCTGGTGGCTATGTGCTGGGCATCCTCAAGGCCTACACCACCCGGGTGGGCGAGGGGCCTTTCCCGACGGAGCTGAACGACGAGACCGGCCGCCTGCTGGGCGAGCGGGGCCATGAGTTCGGTACGGTCACCGGGCGGCCCCGTCGCTGCGGCTGGTTCGATGCGGTCCTGGTGCGCCAGTCCATCGCCGTGGGCGGGGTCCAGGGCGCGGTGCTGACCAAGCTCGACATCCTCGACGGGTTCAAGACCCTCAAGGTCTGCGTCGGCTATCGCCTGCGCGGGGAGACCATCGACTACCTGCCCGCCGGCCTGCGCGATCAGGCCGCCATCGAGCCCATCTACGAAGAGATGGAGGGCTGGAGCGAGAGCACCCGCGGCGCCCGCTCCTGGAAGGATCTTCCGGCCAATGCGATCAAGTATGTCCGGCGGATCGAGGAGCTGATCGGCGCGCCGGCGGTGCTCCTGTCCACCAGCCCGGACCGGGACGACATCATCATGATGCTGGACCCGTTTCAGGGATAATCGGGGGGTGCGACGTAAGCGCTTCTTTACGGCCTGATGGCAGGGTGGCCCCATAGGGGAGCCCACCTGTGTTCAATGATGACCGCAAGCTGATCGACCGGATGGCGCCCGCATTGCAGCGGGTGCTGATCATAGATCCGTCCCCGGCTGGCGGGCGCATGCTGGCTGACCTCATGCGCAGTCTGACCCATTGCCAGGTCTGGGTCGCGCCCTCGGCCGGCAAGGCCATGGAGCTGATCAAGGGGGCGGACCCGCAGATCATCTTCATCGAGCATGCCGAGCGCGGCGGCGTCGACGGCATCGAATTCACCCGCCGGCTGCGCCGCAGCGAGGCGACCTGCCGTCAGGCGCCGGTCGTCATGATCCTGACCCAGCCCACGGCCGCCGCGGTTCTCGGCGCCCGGGACGCTGGGGTGCATGAATTCCTGCGCAAGCCCTTCACCACCGCTGACCTGCTCAAGCGGCTTGAGGCGGTGACCCTGCGGCCCCGGGACTGGGTCGAGGCGGTGACCTATGTCGGTCCCGACCGCCGACGGTTCAATTCCGGCGACTATCAGGGCGCGCTGAAGCGCCGCTCTGACTCGCGGGCGACGCCGGAGCGTAGCCGCATCCTGCAGGCGGTGAAGATCCTAAAGTCCGCCGCCGGAGCCCTGCAGAGCGATCCGGCCCAGGCCCTGCGGGCCATGAAGGCCCAGGGCGCCGATCTTCAGTCGGTGGCGGTCAAGACCGGCGACATGAAGCTGGCGGCGGCGGCGGCCGACTTCCACCGCGACCT
>JAHUZY010000197.1 GCA_019264505.1 Phenylobacterium sp.
GCACCCGTTCGTCCACTATCTTCAGGCGGGTCGCCAGGAGGGAAGGGCCGCCCGGCTGGACCTGGGGTTCCGCTACAAGATCATCGCCGCCCTTCAGCCCCTGGAGGCGCGGATCGAGGCCCGTGAGCATTTCGACGAACGGGTCGAACCCGGCGACGCCGAGGCGCTGGCCGCCCTTTTGGCGCAGTCGCGATCCGGGCTCGCCGACCTGCATCTGACCTTCAGCCACGATGACTACGCCGCCAATCTCGGCGGGGTGCAGCTCTGCCTGCAGCGGGAGGCCGCCGCGGCGGCCGTCACGGGTCGCGATCACCTGCACGTCTATCCGCTCAACCACAGGCCGATGCTGCGTCGCCCAGGCCATGCCGAGCCTGTGGGTCTGGTCTGGAATGGGGTCAACGCCGGGGCGTTCAGCGTCCCCACCCTGGTGGAAGGTCTGGAGGCCGCCCTGGCCGAGGTTGCGCCGGGCCGCCGCAGTCTGGCGGTGCACAGCCTGCTGGGTCACTCGGTCAGCGACGTCCTGGCCATCGCCCGGTCGGCGGGGCTGAACGAGGGCTGGTTCTGGGTCCACGACTTCGCCAGCGCCTGCGCCAGCTATCACCTGTTGCGCAATGACGTGGCCGACTGTGGCGCGCCGCCCGTGGGCAGCGCCGCCTGCGGTGTCTGTATCTATAACGACCATCGGCAGTTCCATCTGGACGAGCATGAGCGCCTGTTCCGCGCCCTCAGCCTGTCGGTGGCCGCGCCCAGCCAGGCGGCCCTGGACACCTGGCGGCGGGGCGCCGGGCATCCGGCGAAGCAGACCATCGTGGCGCCCCTGGCCAGACTGGTCCCCCGATCCGCAGCCGGGACGAGCGCGGGCGCTGGCGAGGCCCGCCCCTTCCGCCTGGCCTTCCCGGGCCTGCCGAGCCCGTTGAAGGGCTGGCCGGTGTTCCGCGACCTGGTGCTGAAATACGCGGAGGATCCGCGCTATGAGTTCCTGCATCTGGCCCGCGATCCCGCCGCCGGCCTGCCGCTGACCTTCCACTCGGTGACGGTCACCGAGGATCAGCCCCAGGCGATGCAAGGCGCCCTGGAGGCCCTTGAGGTGGATGCCGTCATGATCTGGTCCCTGTGCCGTGAGACCTTTTCCTTCACCACCCACGAGGCCGCCGCCGCCGGCGCCGCCATCCTGACCGGACCCGACAGCGGCAATGTCGCGGCCTTTGTCGAGTCCACGGGCCTGGGGGAAGTGATCGCCAATGAGGCGGCCCTGTTTGACCTGTTCGAAACGGGCGAGATCACCCGGCTGGCCCGCGCCCGTCGGACCCCGACCCTGGCCGACCTCGCCTACAGCCGCCTGACCATCGACCTGCTCGACGGGGAGGTCGCCCGATGAAGGTGCTCTGCTATTCCAGCTTCACCTTCTCCTATCTGAACCGGGCGCGGGTGCTCTATTCGACCCTGCGGCGCTTCCATCCGGACTGGGAGCTGGTGGCCCTGATCACCGATGAGCCCCCCGAGGGGTTCGCCTTCGATCCCGCCGACGAACCCTTTGACCGGGTGGTGTGGGCCAAGGACCTGGGGATCGAGCCCTTCCGCAACTGGCTGTTCCGCCACGACGTGGTCGAGGTCTGCACCGCGGTGAAGGGTCCCTTCCTGCACCAGGCCTGCGCCCAGGCCGACATCGCCATCTATCTCGATCCCGACACCGCGCTGCTCGCGCCGCTTGATCCCCTGATCGAGATGCTGGGGGAGCATCAGATCCTGCTCACCCCCCATCTGATCGACCCGAACACAGAGCGGACGGCGATTCTCGACAACGACCTGTCGGCCTCGCGCACCGGCATCTTCAACCTGGGCTTCGTGGCCATCCGCACTACGGGCGAGGGCGCGCGCTTCGCCAAGTGGTGGAACGATCGCCTCCTGGAATACTGCTATGACGACATGCCCAAGGGCCTGTTTGTCGACCAGCGGTGGTGCGACCACGTCCCGGCCCTGTTCGACGGGGTCAAGGTGGTGCGAGATCCGGGCTACAATGTCGCCAGCTGGAACCTGTCCCAGCGTCGGGTGGCCATCGGCAAGGACGGGGAGATCACCGTCAATGGCGCCCCGTTACGCTTCTGGCACTTCACCAAGCTGGGGCCGACGGGCGACCTGATGACCAAGAAATACGCCGGCGACAACTTCGAGGTCTATGAGATCTGGAACTGGTACAAGCGCCAGGTGGCCCAGACGACCGACCCGGCCATTCCGGCGCGTTACTGGGCCTATGGCGCCTTCGCCGACGGAACGCCGATCGAAAAGGCCCACCGGGTCCAGTGGCGCGAGAGCCCCGACCTCCAGGCCCATTTCGAAGACCCCTTCGCCGCAGGGTCCGGCAGCTATCTCGAATGGCTGGCCGCCCAGGGCCGCGCGACGCCGGTGGGAGCGGCCGCATGACCTTGCCTTCGCCCGAGCCTGTAGAGGCCCCCCATCCCCTCCTCGCCAAGATCGAACGCCTGGCCGAGCGCCACCTCAGGCTCGAGGCCGCCCGACTGGACGCCGAGGCCGAGACCGCCCAGACCCGCTCGCGGCTGACCCTGGCGCTTCTGCAGGCGCTGCAGGGTCGGGCTGTCGCCGAGCGCGCCCTGCGCGATCACCGGATCAGCCAGCACCGCCGGGCCGCGCCCCGGTCGCAGAGGCGACACAACCGAATCTCCAAGGCGCTGGACAAGGTCCTCGTGCGGTTGGGAACCCCTGGCCGGATTGCGGTCATCCTGCGGTCTGGCCTGTGGGCGCGTCAGCCGGGGGAAGGGTGGCTCAGCGCCGCCCGCGCGGTGCGGGCCTATGTCGCCGCGGGCGCAGCGGCGGACGCGCAGCCGCCAGCCCTGGTGGATCAGGCCTATTACCTCGAAACCTATCCGGACCTGGCCGGCGCGGCTGCGCCCCTGCTGCACTATGTGGTCAGCGGCGCTCGCGAGGGCCGGCGGCCGCATCCCCTCTTCGACCCCGCCGACTACGCGGCGCGCAACGCGCCGGCCCTGGCGGCCTGCGGTCTTGCGCCCCTGGAGCACTTCGTCCGGCTTGGCGCCGCCGAGGGGCGGGACCCGCACCCCCTGTTCGATGTCGACTGGTATCTGGGCCAGGACGCCGAACTCGCCGCCAGCGGGGCCAATCCGCTCGTCCACTACGTGACTTTCGGCTGGCGCCTGGGGCTCAGCCCCCATCCGCTGTTCGCCCCGGACTTCTATCTGGCGCAGTTGCCCCTCGCCGAGCGCGAGGGTCCCCCGCTCATGCACTATGTGACCCAGGGCTGGCGTCGGGGCCTGAAGCCCCATCCCCTCTTTGACCCGGCTTGGTATCTGCGCCAGGCGCCGGACGTGGCGGCCCGGGGGATCGAACCCCTGTCGCACTTCCTCCGGGAGGGCGCGGCCATGGGCCTGGACCCCAGCGGCTGGTTCTCCTGCGCCGCCCACCGGCAGGCCCGTGGCGCGCAACTGGACGAGGGCGCCAACCCCCTGACGGACTATCTGACCGGGGGCGCCTGGGCGATCAGCGCCGGTGCGCCGGGCTTTGCGCCCGCGGCCTATCTGGCGGCCAACCCCGAGCTGGTGGAGAGCGGCCTGACGCCTCTGGAGCACTGGGCCCGCCGCAGCCAGAGCTCAGCCTCAAACCCCTGAGGCGACGGCCTCTTCGACCCCCAGCGCCGCCAGGGCCAGGCTGATGTCCTGGTAGTAGGCCGGCACATAGTGGAAGGGGCTGAGCCCCCACCGATGGTCGGGATCGGCCAGCCGGTGTTCGGGCCTGGCCCGCACCACCTGCGCCTGCGGCAGGCTGGCCAGGAAGTGCGCCTCATACTGGGCCAGCATCCGATTGTGGCCGGCTAGGTCCGCCGGCCGGCCGTCCCAGATATGCGGATGGCCTTGCAGGGGAATCGACCCGCCCCCGGGGACGGCCTGGCGCTCGGCCCATTGGGCGGAGTGCAGGATCAGCGTCGCCTCCCGAAGAACGGTCATGCGCAGCAGTTCGGCCAGATCGACCACAGCCTGCCGCCACACCTGGCTGGCAGCGGCCGACAGGCGGGGGATGGCCTGGGGCGCGGCCAGGGCCGGCTGCTGCAGATAGCCGCCGGTCTCCAGCTCGAAGCTGTGGGTCACCAGGGCGCCGGAGGGCAGGCGGAGGAGGTCGAAACGCTCGTCGATGAAGTCGAAGATCAGATGGGTCGGCCGATGGGCGATCAGCTGGGCCAGACCCGTCTTCATCAGGTCGGCCTCCACCGCCATGTGCTGATAGCGGGTCAGGCCCTCCGGCGGGTTGGGCTGCGCGCGGTAGCCGGGCGCCGGCGAGGACAGCAGACTCGGCAGGCTGCTGCGGGACACATAGAGCAGGTCCCGGGGGGCCGCCTCCCGCAGGGGCCAAAGATCCCGGGTGATACAGCTTCCAACGATGGCGATCCTGGCCATGAATCCTTCCGCGGGACGGTTTCAACCCTGGCCTTAGCATGTTCGCCGCATAAGGGCCCCGCCATTGACTCGCCCGGCGAGCCTCGTCATGTGTCGCGGCCTCAATCGCTCCAGGCCCGTGGGGCGGCCAGGCTCCGACGGACGCCCGTACGCATGAAGCTCCTCAATCCGTTCGCGTCCCTGCCAGACAACCTGCTGACGCGGGCGCTCAAGGACGGGACCACGCCGCTGGCCTTCGCGGGCGGGTTCAGCCTGATCAGCAACCTGCTTTACCTGGCCCTGCCGCTCTACACCTTCCAGATCTATGGACGGGTGCTGGCCAGCTACAGCATCTCCACCCTGGTGGTCCTGACCGTCGGCGCCCTGCTGGTCTTCGTGGTCTCGGGCGTCATCGACGAGCTGCGCACCCGGGTGCTGATCAACTATGGCATCGCCCTGGACCAGAAGGTGTCGAGCCACGTGTTCGCCGCCCTGTTCGAGGCCGAGACCCGCGGCCAGGGGCATGGGGGCGCCCAGGCCCTGCGCGACCTCGACAGCTTCCGCCAGCTGCTCACCGGCGCGGTGTTCGCCGCCATTTTCGACCTGCCCTGGATGCCGATCTTCATCGGCATTCTGTTCGTCATCGATCCGGCAGTCGGGTTCATCACCCTGTTCGGCGCCTTCGCCCTGTTCGGCCTGGCCCTGCTGCAGGACCGCCTGTCGCGGCCCCCTCTGCAGGAGGCCAACGAGGCCAGCCTGAAGAGCTACGCCTTCACCGACGCCGCCCTGCGCAATGGCGAGGTGGTCCGCGCCATGGGCATGCTGCAGGCCCTGGGCTCGCGCTGGTCGGCCTATCGCGCGCGCTCGATCGAGCGCGGCGCCTGGGCTTCCCAGCGGGCCAGCGTCATGGGCAACGCCACCAAGTTCACCCGCATGCTCATCCAGATCCTGGTGATCGGGGTCGGGGCCTATCTGGTGGTGATCGGCAAGATCGGGCCGGCCATGCTGTTCGCCAACATGATCCTGGCCAGCCGCGCCCTTCAGCCCATCGAGAAGTTGGTCGGCGCCTGGGACGGCATCGTCAACGGCGGGCGGGCCTATGACCGGCTGAACAAGGCGCTGGAGACCTACAAGCCGGCCGCCGCCACCACCACCCTGCCGCGGCCGCTTGGCCAGCTGAGCATCGAGGGGGTCAACTTCGCCCCGCCCGGCGCCGAGCGCTACGTCCTCCAGGGGCTGAACTTCAAGATCGAGCCCGGCGAGATGCTGGGGATCATCGGCCCCTCGGGCGCCGGCAAATCGACCCTGGCCCGGCTGCTGGTCGGGGTCTGGCGGCCCAATATCGGCCATGTCCGCCTCGACGGCGCCGACGTCTTCTCTTGGAACCGCGCGGAGTTTGGCCGGCATGTGGGCTATCTGCCCCAGGACACCGAGCTGTTCGCCGGCACCCTGCGGGACAATATCGCCCGCTTCCTGCCCGACATCACCGATGACCAGGTTGTGGCCGCCGCCACCCTGGCCGACGTCCACAGCCTGATCCTGCGCCTGCCCAAGGCCTATGAGACTGAGCTGACCGACGGCGGCTATCTGCTGTCGGCCGGCCAGCGCCAGCGGGTGGGTCTGGCCCGGGCCCTGCTGGGCGAGCCTCGCCTGCTGGTCCTGGACGAACCCAACGCCAGCCTGGACGCCGAGGGGGAGGACGCCCTGATGCGGGTGATCGACACCCTGAAGGCCAAGGGCGTGACCATCGTGGTGGTCTCCCACAAGCCCAATATCCTGCGCTCGGCCGACAAGATGCTTGTCCTGCGGGACGGCCGGATGGAGCTGTTTGGTCCCAAGGATGCGGTGATGGCGCGCTTCACCCAGCCGTCCGCCCCCGCGCGACCCGTCGAGGCTGGTCAATGAAGTTCGACCTGGAGCCCATCAAGCGCATCATGGGGCCGGTTCGCCCCCTCGATCCGCGTTTCGACGTCAGTGAGGCCGGCCCCGACCGGACCCTGGACAAGCGCATGTGGCGGCCGATCCTCATCGGCTGCGTCGTGGTCGGCGTCTTCGTGTTCGGCATACTCATCTGGGCCGGCTTCGCCCAGATCAGTTCGGCCACATCGGCGCCCGCCGAGGTGCGTGTCGAGGCCAGCCGCAAGACCCTGCGCCACCGCGAGGGCGGGGTGGTGTCCGAGATCCTGGTCCGCGAGGGCCAGCGAGTGGCCGCCGGCGCGCCCCTGCTGCGATTCGATTCGGTCCAGGCCGCCGCCGCCGTGGACGTGCTCCAGAATCAGTACGACGCGGTCCTCGCCCAGAGCGCCCGCTTCACCGCCGAATCGGTGGGCGCCCGCACGCTGGTCCTGCCGCCGGAGCTCACCGACCGCATGGCCGACCCGCGGGTGGCGGGTCTGATCCGCGACCAGCAGCTGCTGTTCAATTCCCGCCTGCAGTTCTTCGTCAGCCAGGAAGGGGTGCTGGGTCAGCGCATCGACCAGCTCGCCACCCAGATGGTCGGCGTTCAGGCCCAGCTGGACTCCATCGACGAACAGCTGGCCCTGACCCGCGAGGAGCTGGCCGGCTATCAGACCCTCTATGAAAAGGGCTACGCGCCCAAGACCCTGATTCTGCGCTATGAGCGCAGCCTGTCGGAACTGGGCGGTCGCCGCGGGGCCCTGACGTCGGAGCTCAACCGCCTTCGCCAGGCGCAGGGCGAGGCGCGGCTGCAGCTGACCACCCTGCGCAATCAGAGAATCAGCGAGGCCGCCGAGGGGCTGCGCCAGATGCAGACCCAGCTTTCGGATGTCGGTCCCCGGCTGACGGCGGCCCAGCAGGTGCTGGCCCGGACCACAGTCGCCTCACCCGTGGACGGCTACGTCCTTAACCTTACCCAGTTCACCGTGGGCGGCGTCGTCACCCCAGGCGAGCTGCTGATGGATGTGGTCCCGGCTGACGCGCCGCTGATCGTCCATGCCCGGATCGCCCCGCAGGATATCGACAGCGTCACCGTCGGCCAGGAGGCCCGGGTGGAGATCACCGCCTTCGCTCAGCGCGCCAAGCCGCTGGACGCGACGGTCACCAGCGTATCAGCCGACCGGCTGGTGGATGCCCAGACCGGCGCGACCTACTTCCTGGCGGAATTGCGTATAGATCCAGCCGATCTGGCCAAATTGCCCGAGGGCGCCAGCCTGTCGCCGGGCATGCCCGGCCGGGCCATGATCGTCACCGGCCGCCGCTCGGTCCTCGACTATATGATCAGCCCCCTGACCGACACGTTCGATGGGGCGCTGCGCGAGGAATAGTTCGCCAGAGGGCGCCGTCCGCCCGGGGAATGGGCGGTTGGTCCAGGGGATCAGGCGGGGGCTTTTTCGTATTGCGTATCGACCGCGCATCCGATACCTCTTCCTCGGGCTCGTTTAACCTTCGCCACGTCCATGTGTAATGGCGCGGAGAGGGACCGCTAGGACCGCTCCATCCGAGGATGGTGGCCAGGCGTTCTGGGGTCCACGTGACACTGACTGGAGAGAAGCATGGCTGACTATCAATTCGACACGATCACGGAAGCGCAGGCCCTGGCCTACAACGCCGCGAACGACTCCCTGGCCTTCGCGCCCGGCACCAACGCCAGCAACATCACTGTTCTGTTCATCCCCGCCGCGGGCGCTGACCCGGCCCGGGTGAGCATCACGGTCGCTGGCGTGACCAAGGTGTTCGGCAACAACATCCTCGGCGAAGTCGCGACCACCACCACCGGTTCGCAGCTCTACATCGGCACCGCCGGTGATGACGGCCCGATCGCCGGCACCTCCGCCGCCGACGGCATGTACGGCAACGCCGGCAACGATACGCTGACGGCCGCTGAAGGCGCCAACTTCGTGCAGGGCAACGGCGGCAACGACTCGATCACTGCCGGTTCCTCGGCCGACATCCTGTACGGCGGCCAGGGCAACGACACGATCACGGCCGGCGCTGGCAACAACTGGGTCCAGGGCAACCTCGGCAACGACTCCATCCTGGGCGCTGGCGCTTCCAACGCCGCTGAAACCCTGCTGGGCGGTCAAGGCAACGACACCATCACCGGTGGCGCTGGCTCTGACTTCGTCAACGGCAACCTGGGCGACGACGTCATCCTGGGCGGCGCTGGCAACGACACCCTCCTGGGTGAAGCCGGCAACGACAACATCGGTGCTGAAGCCGGCAACGACTCGGTCGACGGCGGTGAAGGCAACGACACCCTCGACGGTGGTGACGGCAACGACACCATCTGGGGCGGCCTTGGCACTGACGTCATCACCGGCGGCAACGGCAACGACTCGCTGCAGGGCAACGCCGGCACCGACACCCTCACCGGTGGCGCTGGCAACGACAGCCTGTACGGCGGTCAGGACAATGACGAGATCAACGGCACCAGCGGCAATAACTGGGCCAACGGCAACCTCGGCAACGACTCCATGACGGCCGGCACCGGGAACGACACCTTCCTCGGCGGCCAGGGTGATGACACCATCACCGCGGCGGCCAACGGCGGGAACAACTTCCTGAACGGCAACCTCGGCAGCGACTCCGTCCTCGGCGGCGCTGGCACCGACACCATCTACGGTGAAGACGGCAACGACGTCCTCGACGGCGGCGCTGGCAACGACCTCGTCGACGGTGGCGAAGGCAACGACGTCCTGCGTGGCGACGCTGGCAATGACACCCTGCTCGGTGGCAATGGCAACGACGACCTCAACGGCGGCGCTGACAACGACAGCCTGTCGGGCGGCGCTGGCAACGACATCCTGACCACGGGCGCCGGCAACGACACCGTCTCGGGTGGCGAAGGCAACGACTCCATCGACGCGGCCGCTGGCGGCAACAACAACATCCTCGGCGACGCTGGTAACGACACCATCATCGCTGCGGCTGGCAACGACACCATCAATGGTGGCGACGGCGATGACCGCATCACCCTCGGCGACGGCGTGAACGTCGGCTTCGGCGGCGCGGGCAACGACTCGATCACCGGCGGCGCTGGCGCCGACACCATCACCGGCGGTGCTGGCGTCGACACCATGGCCGGCGGCGCGGGCGCTGACCGCTTCGTCTTCGCGGTGGGCGACACCTCGACCACCACGGGTTCGATCGACCGGATCACCGACTTCACCGCGGCTGATGACACCATCGGCTTCGGGATCACCGGTTCGGCCACGAACTACGCCGAGATCAGCGTGGGCACCTACGCCCAGGCCCTCTCGGACGCCTCGGCTCTGATCACCTCCGGCTCGCGCGACATCGTCGCCGTCCAGGTCGGCGCTGACGTCTTCGTGTTCGCTGACATCTCCAGCAACAACACGGTGACCGGCACCGTCCAGCTGATGGGCATCACGCTCGCCGGCGTCTCGGAAACCAACTTCACCGCCTAAGGCGAAGCTGCTTCGAGACAAGACTTTGGGGGCCGTCCTTCGGGGCGGCCCCTTTCTTGTGCGTTGAGCCCTGCTCCGCACGACACCAGCCTCCCGCAAGCCTGACCTTGCGCCGGCGCGCCAAGCCGCTAAGCCAGTCCCTCATGACCAATGCGGCCATCTATCTGCATCCCGACGGCTACCGAACCGACCGCGCCACCCTCATGGGCCGCCACTCGGCCGGGGAGAGCTTCCTGCGGGGCTTCCTCCGCCACGCAGAGGTCGACCGATTCCATTTCTGGAAGGGCGGGGTCCTGGACCATGAGGCCTATGACGCCCTGCTCGCGGGCTCTCTGCCCCTGCGCCGTGACGGTCGCTGGATCGCTCCGCGCAACCGCCAGGGCCTGTCCGACCCCGGCTGCGTCTTCATCCCCAGCCCGACCATCGGCCAGGAATCCTGGTGGCGTCGCCGCTATGGCCCGGCCCACTACAGCCTGTGTGGCCTGACCCACACCACCGCCACTCACCGGGCCATCGCCGCCCTGGAGGAGCTGCTCACCTGCCCGACCGAAAGCTGGGATGGCCTCATCTGCACCTCGGGCGCCGTCCGGGCCGCGGTGGAGACCCAGCTCGCCCTGATCGCCGATGATCTGCGGGGCCGGCTGGGTGCCACCCGCCTGCCGAGCCCGCAGCTGGCGACCATTCCCTTAGGGATCAATGGCGACGACTTCGCTTTCGACCCCGCCGCCCGCGCCGCCTGGCGGGCCCGCCTCGACATCCCGGAGGACGCCGTGGTCGCCCTCTATGTTGGCCGCCTGAACGCCCGCACCAAGATGAACCCGGCCCTGATGGCCATGGCCCTGGAGCAGGCCGCCCAACAGACGGGTAAGCCGGTCTACTGGATCGTGTCGGGCTGGGCCGGGACACAGGAGGCCTGGGACAGCTTCCACGCCGCCACCCAGGCCTTCTGCCCTTCAGTCGCTTACCGCCCCATCGACGGGCGGGAGGCCGCCACCCGCTTCTCCATCTGGTCGGCCGCCGACCTGTTCATCTCTTTTTCCGACAATATCCAGGAGACCTTCGGCCTGACCCCGGCCGAGGCCATGGCCGCCGGCCTCCCGTGCGTGGTCACCGACTGGGACGGCTATCGCGACACGGTCCGCCATGGGGTCGATGGGTTCCGTATCCCCACCTATGCCCCCCGCCCTGGCCTGGGGGAGGACCTGGCCTTCAATCACGACAATGGCTGGGTCAGCTATGACAACTATGTGGGCGCCGCGGCCCAGATGACCGCGATGGACCTGCCGGCCGCAGCCAACGCCCTGGCGGCCCTGATCGACAGCCCCGACCTGCGCCGGCGGATGGGGGAGGCCGGCCGCCAGCGCATCGTCCAGGACCTCGACTGGTCGCAGGTCATCCCCCGCTACCAGGCCTTCTGGGGGGAGCTGGCTGAGCGCCGCGCCGCCGCCGCGCCAGAGGCCCCCGACCAGGCCCGGCGCCGGGTCAATCCACGGCGCAGCGACCCCTTCGTGCTGTTCGCCGGCTATCCCACCCG
>JAHUZY010000237.1 GCA_019264505.1 Phenylobacterium sp.
CTATGGGGCCGGCCGTTTTCCGTTGCGCGATGGCGGGCTGGCCATGGTCAAGCCTACGCAGCCCTACCTAGGGGGAGGGCCCGAATGTCGGCGGGGCTCGCCAGGGCCTATCAACATCCTCAGTAACTTACGCCCTGGCGACAGGGCCACACCTTGAGGACCCGTTCCATGACCGCCCCCCTTGTCGACCTGTCTGTCCACCACGCGCCCAAGGGGGTGTCGGACGCCGTGGCCCTGGGCTTCACCAAGCTGCTGCGCTTCACCGCCGACACCTTCTTCGCCAAGCGCTATGGCCACCGGGCCGTGGTGCTGGAGACCGTCGCGGCCGTGCCCGGGATGGTCGGCGCCACCATCAATCACCTGACCTGCCTGCGGCGCATGTGCGACGACAAGGGCTGGATCAAGACCCTGATGGACGAGGCCGAGAATGAGCGCATGCACCTGATGACCTTCATCGAGGTCGCCAAGCCCACCGCCTTCGAGCGGTTCGTCATCGTCGCCGTCCAGTGGGTCTTCTATCTGTTCTTCTTCGCCCTCTATCTGGTCTCGTCGAAGACCGCCCACCGCGTGGTCGGCTATTTCGAGGAGGAGGCGGTGATCAGCTACACCCACTATCTCGCCGAACTGGACGAAGGCCGCTCGCCCAACGTCCCGGCGCCTGAGATCGCCAAGCGCTACTGGAACCTGCCGGCGGACGCGACCTTGCGCGACGTGGTCATGGTGGTCCGCGCCGACGAGGCCCACCATCGCGACGTCAACCACAGCTTCGCCAATGAGATCGCCGGCCTGCCGAGCGGCGAGATCGCGCCTTGCCCGCCGCATGTGGAACTGCAGCCGACCTGGAAGACCGCGGCCTGAGCGCAGCGCGCCCAAAACGGGGCCATCGACGATGAAAAAAGGGCGGGGCCTCGCGGTCCCGCCCATATTTTTGCGCCGGCTGAAGGGGGCTCTAGTCTGCGGCGTCCTTCGGAGGGCAAACGTCGCTGATCCGCCGGGCCTCGGTGCTGGCGCGGCCCGAGACGGGGATGCCGGCGAAGGTGGTGGCGATATTGGCGGTCAGCTTGAACGTCGTCGGGGTGAAGTTCCCTTCGCCGGACACCGCCACCTGGCGGCCCTTCTTGCTGACGCAGGTGCCCTTCAGCAGGATCTGGCCGCCGGCGAACGACCGCGTGGGGTAGGTGCAGGTGTAGTGCCGGTTGCTGGGACCCATCATGAACTTCTCGACGTCAGCCTTTGTCAGGCAACGCTTTTCCACATCTGTCGTGCGGATGGGCGAGAGCATCCGGTTGGTGCTCTCCCAATAGCCGGGCAGGATGGTGTCGGCCGCCGCCGCGGGGCCGGCCAGGGCCACTAGGGCCAGTGCGAGGGGCGCAAGGCGTGTCATCGTCATGTCCTGGATCATTTAGGAGGCCGGTCTAGCGCCTTCAACCTGAACCAATCCTGCACGCCGATAACGGCGCTGGGTCAGCTGCGACGGGGAAGGGCCGCAAAGTTGGCGCAACCGCCTGGGAATGCTAACAACCCAATTCCGTAATTTTGTCCGATTCTGACGGCTTTTCCCTGCTTTGACAGACGATCTCCATAACCCACCGGAAGATGGCCGGCGCGGGGGCATCGCCCCTATCGCCATTGAGGACGAGCTGAAGCGCTCGTATCTCGACTACGCCATGAGCGTCATCGTCAGGCGGGCCCTGCCCGACGCCCGTGACGGCCTCAAGCCGGTCCACCGCCGCATCCTCTTCTCCATGAGCGAGCAGGGTCACACCCCTGACCGGTCCTATGTGAAGTCGGCCCGGGTGGTCGGTGACGTGATGGGTAAGTATCACCCGCACGGGGACTCGGCGATCTACATGACCCTGGTGCGGCTGGCGCAGCCCTTCTCCATGGGTCTGCTGCTGATCGATGGTCAGGGCAATTTCGGCTCGGTGGATAACGATCCCCCGGCCGCCATGCGCTATACCGAGTGCCGCCTGACCAAGGCGTCCATGTCGGTCCTGGCCGACCTCGACAAGAACACCGTCGACTTCAAGCCCAACTATGACGGCTCCGAGCACGAACCCTCGGTGCTGCCGTCGCGCATCCCCAACCTGCTGGTCAATGGCGCCGGCGGCATCGCCGTCGGCATGGCGACCAATATTCCGCCGCACAATCTGGGCGAGGTGATCGACGCCTGCCTGGCCTATGTGGACAATCCCGAGATCGGGCTTGAGGAACTGGCCGACATCGTGCCCGGCCCCGATTTCCCCACCGGCGGCGAGATCATGGGCCGCGCGGCGTCGCGCCAGGCCATGCTCACCGGCCGCGCCTCTGTGGTCACCCGCGGCAAGGCTGCGGTGGAGGAGATCCGCAAGGATCGCGAGGCCATCATCATCACCGCCTTGCCCTATCAGGTGAACAAGGCCGGCCTGGTGGAGCGGATCGCTGAGCTGGTGCGCGAGAAGCGTATCGAAGGCGTGGCCGACCTCCGGGACGAGAGCGACCGCGACGGCATGCGCGTGGTCGTGGAGATCAAGCGCGACGCCTCGGCCGAGGTGCTGCTGAACCAGCTCTACCGGTTCACCCCGCTGCAATCCTCCTTCGCCGTGAACATGCTGGCGCTCGACCGCGGGCGTCCGCGGGAGATGAACCTCCGCGACCTGATCGTGGCCTTCATCGAGTTCCGCGAAGAGGTTGTGGTTCGCCGCACCAAGTTTGAGCTCTCCAAGGCCCGTGACCGGGGCCACGTCCTGGTGGGCCTGGCCATCGCCGTGGCCAATATCGACGAAGTCATCCACATCATCCGCTCGTCCAAGGACCCGGCCGAGGCCCGTGAGCGGCTGACCGACCGGTCCTGGCCGGCGGGCGACATGATGCCCCTGGTCGACCTGATCGCCGATCCGCGCACCGTGCTGCTGGACGGCAACCAGATCCGGCTGACCGAGGAGCAGTCCCGGGCCATCCTGGCGCTGACCCTGTCGCGTCTTACCGGCCTGGGCCGCGAGGAGATCTTTGGCGAGGCCAATGAGCTGGCCACCGCCATCCAGGGCTATCTGGCGATCCTGGCGTCCCGTGAGCGGGTCATGGGCATCGTCCGTGACGAGCTGATCGAGGTGAAGACCGCGTTCGCCGTGCCGCGCCGCACCGAGATCCTCGAAGGCGGCGGGGACATGGATGATGAAGACCTCATCGCCCGCGAAGACATGGTCATCGCCGTCACCCATTCGGGCTATGTGAAGCGCACGCCGCTGGCCACCTACCGGACCCAGCATCGCGGCGGCAAGGGCCGCTCGGGCATGTCGATGAAGGAAGAGGACGTGGTCACCCGCGTCTTCTCCGCCAACACCCACACCCCGGTCCTGTTCTTCTCTTCCGGCGGCAAGGTCTACAAGCTGAAGGTCTGGCGCCTGCCCGTCGGCGCGCCGAACTCTCGCGGCAAGGCCTTCGTCAACCTGCTGCCCATCGAGCCCGGCGAGGCGATCACCTCGATCCTGCCCCTGCCCGAGGACGAGGCCAGCTGGGATCAGTACGACGTCATGTTCGCCACGCGCTCGGGCAATGTCCGGCGCAACAAGCTGTCGGACTTCGTGCAGATCAACCGCAACGGCAAGATCGCCATGAAGCTGGACGAGGGCGACGCCATCATCGGCGTGGCCGTCTGCCAGGCCGACCAGGACGTGCTGCTGACCACCTCGACGGGGCGCTGCATCCGCTTCTCGGTGGAAGAGGTCCGCGTGTTCGCCAGCCGCGACTCCACGGGCGTCCGCGGCGTGCGTCTGGCCGAGGGCGACAGCGTCATTTCCATGGCCATCCTGCGCTCGGTGGACGCTACGCCTGCCGAACGTGCGGCCTATCTGAAGCACGCCACGGCCACCCGCGCGGCCGAGTCCGGCGAGGCCGAAGAGCCGACCGCGCCGGAGACCGAGGACGAGGACGTCGAGGCCGCAGATCAGGCCCTGTCCCTGGAGCGCATCGCCGCCCTGGGCGCCGCCGAGGAATTCATACTCACCGTCTCGTCCGAAGGGTTCGGCAAGCGCAGCTCGGCCTACGACTTCCGGCGCACCGGCCGTGGCGGCCAGGGCCTGATCGCCCAGGACCTCACCAAGCGCGGCGGCAAGCTCACAGCCTCCTTCCCGGTGGAGGAGGGCGACGAGATCCTGCTGGTCACCGACCAGGGTCAGCTGATCCGCACCCCGGTGGCTCAGGTCCGCATCGCCGGCCGCAACACCCAGGGCGTGACCATCTTCCGCACCGCCGCCGATGAGCATGTGGTGTCGGTGGAGCGCCTGGCTGAGGGCTCAGACGGCGCGGTCGCCGATGGCGAGATCGACGGCGACGGACCCGGCGACGACGGCCTTGGGGCGCCCAGCGAGGATTAGGTCTTGCTTTCGTCGTGTCGTGCGGCGAAAGCCGGACGAACGAGAACACGGGGAAACGACCCATGACCCGCATCGGGCTCTATCCGGGCACCTTCGATCCAATCACCAACGGCCATTCCGACATCATGGGTCGGGCGGTGAAGCTGGTGGACAAGTTGGTGATCGGCGTGGCCATCAACGCCGGCAAGGGGCCGATGTTCTCCCTCGAGGAGCGCGTCGAGATCATCAAGGCCGAGACCGCGCCTCTGGCCACCCACATCGAGATCGACGTCCAGCCCTATGAGGGCCTGACCCTGCAGTTCGCCCGCCAGATCGGGGCGACCATGATCATCCGCGGCCTGCGGGCCGTGGCGGACTTCGAATACGAATTCCAGATGACGGCCATGAACCAGCAGCTCGATCGCGAGATCGAGACCGTGTTCCTGATGGCCGACCCCCGCCACCAGGCCATCGCCTCGCGCCTCGTCAAGGAGATCGCCACCCTGGGCGGTGAGGTGGGCAAGTTCGTCAGCCCGCGGGTCAAGGAGGCCCTGCTGGCCAAGGTCCGCGGCTGATGGTTGACGGCGAGGCTTTCGCCGACGCCTGGATCGCCGCCTGGAACCAGCACGATCTGGCGGCCATCCTGTCCCACTACGGCGAGGATATCGTCTTCGTCAGCCCGGCGGCCGCCCGGATCACCGGCGAGGCGTCTGGCCGCGTGGTGGGCAAGACGGCCCTGGCCGCCTATTGGGGCGAGGCCTTGCGCCGGGTCCCTGATCTCACCTTCACCCTGCGCGGCGTTCTGAAGGGCGTGGACTCTGTCGCCCTGCGCTATCACAGCTCGCGCACGAACGCCGAGGTGGTCGAGGTGCTTCGTTTCGGACCCGACGGTCTGGCGGTCGAGGCCGCCGCCTATTACGAGTGATCCCATGATCCGCATGACCCTGATCGCCGCCCTCGCGCTTGCGACGGCGGCCGCGCCCGCCGCGGCCCAGCCGGGGCCGGTCGCCGAACCCGCCGCGCCGACCGCCGCGGATTGGCGCTCGCCCGACGCCGAGAACATCATGGTGATCGACACCAATAAGGGGCGGATCTTCGTCGAACTCGCCCCGCGTCTGGCGCCGACCCATGTAGAGCGGATCAGGACCCTGACCCGCCAGGGCTTCTATGACGGACGCAGCTTCTTCCGCGTCATCGACGTCTTCATGGCCCAGACGGGCGACCCTTTGGACAGCGGCGCCGGCGGCTCTGACCTGCCTGACATGAGCGCGGAGTTCACCTTCCGCCGCGGGGCGGCCGATCCCTTCGTGCCGGTGGCTGACACCGGCGGCAGCCAGACGGGCTTTGTCGGCGTCGTGCCGGTCATGACCCAGAGCCCGATGCTGATGGCCATGACGGCTGACCAGAAGGTCACCGGCTGGGCCCTGTTCTGTCCCGGCGTCGCCGGCATGGCCCGGGGCTCGGAAGAGGATTCGGCCAACAGCCAGTTCTTCCTGATGCGTCAGGCCTATCCGTCGCTGGAGAAGCGCTACACCGCGTTTGGGCGGGTGGTGGCGGGCCTTGAGGTGGTTCGCGCCATCAAGACGGGCGAGCCGGTGGCCGCGCCCCAGGACCAGATGACCAAGGTGCGCATGCTCGCCGATATTCCGGCGTCCGAACGCCCGACCTTGCGCGTTGTCGATACGGCGGGCCCCTGGTTCGCCGCCCAGGTCGCGCAACAGCGCGCCGAAGACGGGGCCGATTTCTCGGCCTGCAATCTCAAAATCCCTTCCGAGGTAAAGTGATGGATTCCGAAAACACCCTGATCATGACGCTGGAGTCCGGTCCGGTGACCATTCGCCTGCGTCCCGACCTGGCGCCCGGCCACGTGGCCCGCATCAAGGAACTGGCCCGCGAGGGCTTCTATGACGGCGTGGTCTTCCACCGGGTCATTCCGGGCTTCATGGCCCAGGGCGGCGACCCGACGGGCACCGGCTCCGGCGGTTCGGACAAGCCGAACCTGAAGGCCGAATTCAACGCCGAGCCCCATGTGCGCGGCGTCTGCTCCATGGCCCGCACCGCGGTGCCGGATTCCGCCAACAGCCAGTTCTTCATCTGCTTCGACGACGCCCGCTTCCTGGACGGCCAGTACACGGTCTGGGGTGAGGTCTCCGAGGGCATGGAGCACATCGACGCCCTGCCCAAGGGCGAGCCGCCGCGCAGCCCTGGCAAGATCGTCTCCATGAAGGTCGCCGCCGACGCCTGAGGCGTCAGCTGTCTCCCGGCCGGCGTTCAGTCGGCCGGGGACAGCGCCAGGGTCACGATCACCGGGAAGTGGTCAGATCCCAAAGACGGCCCACGCTCCACGCTCACCGTCTTCCAGTCCGACCCGGCATAGACGTGGTCGATGGCCAGGAAGGGCAGGGGCATGTGGATGTTCCAGCGCGAAAACGCCATGGCCGGCCAGGTCAGCATGGAGCGGTTGCGGCGGGTCAGGCCCAGGGCCTTGTCCTGCCGGCGCAGGGTGAAGGACCAGGGCGTCGAGTTGAAGTCGCCGGCGATGATCAGCCGGTCGCGATCATAGAGCTCTGCGATCTTGGTCAGGCGCAGGCTCTGCTGCTGCTGCGGTCCAGCCGGAATCGGCCACGTGTAATGCGCCCCAATGACCGTGAAATCCCCCCCTGGCGCGTCAAAAGTGGCCCTTGTGGCGGGGAAATAGGACCCTTCGCTGACCCGCGGCAGGCCGCCCGAGACCGGCTCGGCCTTGCTGTAGATGATCACCTCGCAGCGATCGTCGGGATCACAGGTGCGGTGGAAGTCGCCCCGGGCCTCCAGAGCCCTCTGGAACCGGCGGCTGGATTCCTCGACGACGATGATGTCCGGATCCTGGGCGACCAGCCAGTCGGCGGTCTCGTCCATGGTCTGGTTGCGACCGCTCCAGCTGTTCATCTGGATGATCTTCAGCTGGGCGAGTTCGGCGCCCCCGTCGCGTGAGACGGGCTGGGTGTCGCGCACCATCTCGGGCAGGATCAGGACGCCGGCCAGGAGCACGGCCAACCCCGATGCGCCGAGGGTGAAGCGCCGCAGCAGGCTCTTGGGCGTCAGGGCCGCCATGAGGGCGGCGGCCATGGCCAGGACCAGGAAGACCAGGGAAAAGTGGGTGGCGACGTCGAGCCGGTCGCTGAAGCGCCCGCCCTGGGCGGCCAGCATGGCGAGGGCCGAACCCACCGCCAGGGCGGCGGCGATGTCTTCCAGGATCCGGGTGATGACGACTCGCACGAGGCCCATGGACCCGCCTCTAGCATGAGCCTGCGCTTGACGCGCGGGGTCTCGCATGGCCTGAGGCGGGTCACATGAAGACCGCCGATTTTGACTTCGATCTGCCCGACAGCGCCATCGCCCTGCGTCCGGCTCAGCCGCGGGACGCCGCGCGCATGCTGCGGGTCATGCCTGGCCAGCCGCTGGCCGACCTTCAGGTGCGCGACCTGCCTGGCGAGCTGCGGGCCGGCGACATCCTGGTGCTGAACGACACCCGGGTGATCCCGGCCAGGCTCAGCGGCCGGCGGACCCGGGGCGACAGCGTTGTGGCCGTGGAGGCCACCCTGCACAAGCGGATCGCGCCCGACCGCTGGAGCGCCTTCATGCGTCCGGGCAAGCGCCTGGCGCCCGGCGACCGGGTGAGCTTCGGCGAGAGCGAGGACCGCGCCTGTCTGCTGGGCGCGCTGGACGCCACGGTGGTCGAAAAGGGCGAGGGGGGCGAGATTCTGCTGGCCTTCGACCTGGCCGGGCCGGCCCTGGACGAGGCGATCAAGGCCCGCGGCGCCATGCCTCTGCCGCCCTATATCGCCGCCAAGCGCCCCGAGGACGATCAGGACCAGACCGACTATCAGACCATCTATGCCCAGGCCGACGGTTCGGTGGCCGCGCCCACGGCGGGCCTGCACTTCACGCCTGAGCTGCTGGCGCGGCTGGGCGAGGCCGGGGTCGAGACCTGTTTCGTCACCCTGCATGTGGGAGCGGGCACCTTCCTACCGGTCAAGGTGGACGACATCGCAGGTCACCGGATGCATGCCGAGTTCGGCGAGGTGAGCGCCGAGACGGCCGATCGCCTCAACAGGGCCAGGGCCGCAGGCGGCCGGATCATCTGCGTCGGCACCACCTCCCTGCGGCTGGTGGAGAGCGCGGCCGGCGGGGACGGCGTCGTGCGCCCCTTCGCCGACGATACGGCCATCTTCATCACCCCGGGCTACCGGTTCCGGGCCGCCGATGGGCTGATGACCAATTTCCACCTGCCGCGCTCGACCCTGTTCATGCTGGTCAGCGCATTCTCCGGCCTTGAGACGATGCGGGCGGCCTACGCCCACGCCATCGAGACCGGCTACCGCTTCTATTCCTATGGCGACGCCAGCCTGCTCTGGAGGGCCGACTGATGGCCGCCTTTCCCTTTGAAATCGCCGCCACCGACGGCGCCGCCCGCACCGGCGTGCTGAAGACGGCGCGGGGCGACATCCGCACGCCGGCCTTCATGCCCGTGGGCACGGCCGCCACGGTGAAGGCCCTGACCGTGGATCAGGTGGCCTCCACCGGCGCGGACATCATCCTGGGCAACACCTATCACCTGATGCTGCGGCCGGGCGCCGAACGGGTGTCGCGCCTGGGGGGCCTGCACCGCTTCATGCGGTGGGAGAAGCCGATCCTCACCGATTCCGGCGGCTTCCAGGTCATGTCGCTATCCAACATCGCCAAGGTGACCGAAGAGGCCGTGACCTTCGCCAGCCACATCGATGGCTCCCGCCATGTGCTGTCGCCGGAGCGCTCGGTGGAGATCCAGGCCGACCTCCTGGGCTCCGACATCGTCATGCAGCTGGACGAATGCGTCGCCTGGCCGGCTGAGGAAACCCGCGCGGCTGAGGCCCTGCGGCTGTCGGCCCGCTGGGGCGCGCGCTGCAAGGCGGCCTTTGGCGAGCGTGAACACCAGGCCCTGTTTGGCATCCAGCAGGGCTCGACCATCGAGGCCCTGCGCCGGGAGTCCGCCGAGCGGCTGATCGAGATCGGCTTCGACGGCTACGCCATCGGCGGCCTGGCCGTGGGCGAGGGCCATGAGGCCATGTGCGAGGTGCTGGACTATGCGCCGGGCCTGCTGCCCGCCGACCGGCCGCGCTATCTGATGGGGGTGGGCAAGCCCATCGACCTGGTCGAGGCCGTGGCCCGGGGTGTGGACATGTTCGACTGCGTCCTGCCGACCAGATCAGGCCGCCATGGTCAGGCCTGGACCTGGAATGGCCCGATCAATCTAAAGAACGCCCGCTTCGCCGAGGATGACACCCCCCTGGACGAGACCTCGGACTGTCCGGCCAGCCGGGACTACTCCAAGGCCTATCTGCATCACCTGGTGAAGGCCGAGGAAATCCTCGGGCAGGTGCTGCTCTCCTGGCACAACATCGCCCACTTCCAGGCCCTGACGGCGGCCATGCGCGCAGCCATCGCCGAGGGGCGGTTCGAGACCTTCCGTCGCGACTTCCGCAGCGCTCAGCGCACGGGATAGCGCGGCTTCAGCTCCTGCTGGATCACCTCGGGCTTTTCCCGCCCGTGGTTGGGGGTGGCTGGCGGGTTGCAGCCGCGGGCCTCTCCGAGGCCCTTCAGATAGGCCCGCCGCACCCCGCCGGCGATGATGGCGTCGCGCACCAGATTGTCGTGCTGCTCGGCGCCGCTCAGCTTGCGCACCCAGCCGCGGAACGGGATCACGTCCTGGGTGAAGCCAGCCACAGCCCCGAACGCGGTGCTGCGTCCCTGGGACATCAGGTCGTCCTCATCCACCGCAGTTTCGTCGAGATCCGCGCCCAGGGCCTGGTTCAGCGGCGTGATCAGGGCGATCAGCTGGGCGCAGGTCGCCGGCTGCGGCCGCTGATAGGGATCAGCCTGCGCCTCCAGCAATACGGACGGAATCTTCGTCCGCAGCAGGTTCACATCCCGCAGCGGCGCCGAGACGGCGCCTTCGAAGCTCTCCCGGGTGGCCTGGGAGGAGGTCTGCACCTGGGGCGAGCCATCGGCGCGGGTGGTGGTGCAGCCGGCGAGCGCCAGGGCCAGAAGGGCGAGGGCGGGGGTCAACGCGATACGGGTCATGGCCCGAGCTTATCCCCGACCGAACCGAACAGGAAACGCCCAAGCCTCACTTGCCCGAGTCGGACCTGCGCCCTATGGTCCGCCCCCTTCGACCGGCGCCCATTCCGCGCCATGTCGTGGGCCGGTAGCTCAGTGGTAGAGCATTCGACTTTTAATCGAATGGTCGTGGGTTCGACCCCCACCCGGCCTACCAATCCTCCTCAGGATTGCAGCGTTCCCATGGGACGCGAGGACCGCTCTAATATTCCGCAATTCTAGAAATGTGATAATCGGAGCGCTTCGCGGCGCGGGCGCCGTGCTGGTGAGGGACGATCATGTCGGTGTTTGAGCGCTATCTGACGCTTTGGGTGGGTCTGGCCATCGTGGCCGGCATCGGGCTTGGGCAGGTGTTTCCGGATATCTTCCAGGCGGTGGCCGCCCTGGAGGTGGCCAGCGTCAATCTGCCGGTGGCCCTGCTGATCTGGGCCATGATCATTCCCATGCTGGTGAAGATCGACTTCCGCGCCCTGGGCGGGGTGGCGGCGCACTGGCGCGGCATCAGCGTCACCCTGTTCGCCAACTGGGCGGTCAAGCCCTTCACCATGGCTCTGCTGGGCTGGCTGTTCATCGGTTGGCTGTTTAGGCCCCTGCTGCCTGAGGCGCAGATCGAGTCCTATATCGCCGGCCTGATCCTGCTGGGCGCCGCGCCGTGCACGGCCATGGTCTTCGTCTGGAGCCACCTGACCAAGGGGGACGCGCCCTTCACCCTGAGCCAGGTCGCCCTGAACGACACGGTGATGGTGGTGGCCTTTGCGCCCATCGTCGCCCTGCTGCTGGGGCTGTCGGCGATCATCGTGCCGTGGGCGACCCTGCTTTTGTCTGTGGCGCTCTACATCCTGACGCCGGTGGCGATCTCGCAGCTGCTGCGCGCCTGGCTGATCCGGTCCGGGCGGCTGGAGGCGTTTCTGAGCGCGGTGCAGCCGGTGGCCATCGCCGCGCTGCTGGGCACGGTGGTTCTGCTGTTCGCCTTCCAGGGGGAGCAGATCCTGGCCCAGCCGGTGGTGATCGCCCTCCTGGCCGTGCCGATCATCATCCAGACCTATTTCATCTTCGGCCTGGCCTATCTGCTGAACCGCGCCACGGGCGAGATTCACGGTGTGGCCGGGCCCTCGGCGCTAATCGGGGCCAGCAACTTCTTCGAACTGGCCGTGGCCGCGGCCATCAGCCTGTTTGGACTCCAGTCGGGGGCGGCGCTCGCCACCGTGGTCGGGGTGCTAATCGAGGTGCCGGTCATGCTGACCCTGGTGGCGCTCGTGAACCGCTCACGCCCCTGGTACGAGGCCGGCCGCCGGGTCCGCCAGCGGCTGCAAGGGACCGACCCGGCGGGAGGCTGACCACCGGCCGCCTTACCGGTCCGGACCTCGGCCCGGACCGGGGGCGCTGTGGTTCAGTGGGCCATGCCGTGCGGCGCGGAGCGGATCTGCGCGGCGACGGTCTGGGCCGGGGCCTTTTCGAAGGTCAGGGTGAGCTGGACCTCAGCCCCTTCGTCCAGGGCGCCGGTGGGGGCCATCAACATCAGGTGCTCGGCGCCGGGCTTCAGGGCGACGCTCTCGCCGGCAGGCAGGGGCAGTCCATCGGGCAGATGCCGCATCCGCATCACGCCGTCATCCATGGACATGGTGTGGATTTCGCCCCGGGCGGCGGCAGGCGTGGACACGGCCACGAGGCGGTCATCGACGCTGGCCTGCAGGCCGACATAGCAGCCTGCGGCGCCGGCGCCGGCTGCGGCCGGGCGGCACCAGGGATCGGTGACCGTGACGACGGCCTCGGCGGTCGGTTGCGGGCTGCAGGCGGCCAGAAGGGCCAGGGGGGCGAGGAGGAGAAGCGATCTCATGGCGGGCTCCGTGAGGGCGGGCCGGTGAAGGCGCCGCGGGGGCAGGAAAACTCGGCGGACCCACGATGGGGGAGCCACCGAGCCGTGGGAAGTCTGGGGTGCGACCTCAGAAGTCGAGGACGACGCCGGCGAAGATCGAGCGACGGTCGCCAGGCCAGTAGGCGGCCGTGGTGGGCGCCGCCAGGATCACCGGCTGGACGCTGGAGACATAGGCCTCGTCGGTCAGGTTGCGCAGGTCGAGGAACAGGCTGATCCCGTTTGGCGCCGTCCAACCGAGGTTGAGATTGGCGACGGCGTAGCTCGGCGACTTCAGCGTGTTGCGGAAGTCGACCCAGGCGCCCTGCGGCGACCACTCCACCGATGGCGCGACGAACCAGCCGGCCGGCGCGTCGTAACGCAGTTCGGCGCGATAGAAATGCTCCGGGGCGACCGGCAGGCGGTTGTCGCCGTACTGGGCGTCATCCCGGAACCGGAAGTCCGACCAGGTGTAGCTCTGGCGCAGACGCCAGGCCTCGGTGAAGCGCCAGTCGAGGGCGGCCTCGATCCCCCGGTGATAGGTCTCATCGGCGTTGAAGGTGGTGGCCGGTCGGTCGGGGCTGACGCTGAACTGGAGCATCTCCTTCTCCAGCTCGGCATGGTAGAAGGTCAGGTCCCAGGTCAACGCCCCGCGCCGGCCCCGCGTGCCGACCTCGAAGG
>JAHUZY010000271.1 GCA_019264505.1 Phenylobacterium sp.
TTCAGATGTCGTTTGCGGCCACGGCCGCCCTGGTGGCGCTTGCGGAAGCCTGGCCGCAGGCGATCCGTGAGATCAGCGCGCCCTGGCCGATCCGCATGGTCCAGACGGCCACGACCTGGTTCGCCGCGAGCCTCGCCGCCAGCTTCGTCGCGGGCATGGCCACCGGCCCGTTCGCCCTTCAGCACTTCAACCGGATGGCCACCTATGGCCTGGCGGCCACCCTGGCGGCCTCTCCGATCTCGTCCTTCCTGATGATGCCCAGCCTGGCCATCGGCGCCGCCCTCACGCCCCTGGGCCTCGGCGACCTGCCGCTGATGGTCTCGGGCTGGGGAATCGCCGCGATCACCTGGGTCGCCCAGGCGGCGGCCGAGGCCCCCGGCGCCAACATGCTCGTGCCCAGCGCTCCGGCCTGGGCGCTGCCCAGCGCCTTCTTGGGCATTCTCTGGATGTGCCTCTGGCGGGGTTGGGTGCGTTGGCTGGGCCTGCCCTTCGCCCTGGCTGTGAGCCTCACGCCCAGGCCTGAGTCGCCGACCGTCTGGATCGCCGCCGACGGAGCGCAGGTGGCGGTGCGGCAGGCTGGCGAGGCCGTTCTTCTCAGGCCGGACGTCAAGCGCTTCGCCGCGGAGCGCTGGGCGCAGCGCCATGGCCTGATCGCCAGTTCAGACGAGGCCCCGCGGGATGAGATGTTCGTCTGTGATCGCTGGACCTGTCGCCCGCAGCCTGAGGCCACGGTCTCGGTCGCCGCCTATTGGAGCCGGAAGGTCCCTGATGTTGAGACCTTGGCCACCCTCTGCGCCTCAGCCGAACTGGTCATTGTCCGGCCGGCCCTCGCCCCGCATCCTTGCCCCGGTCGGATCGTGCTCAGCGGCGCGGACTTCGCCCAGGGGGGTTCAGTGGAGCTGAGCCAGGGGAAGGATGGTGTCTGGCGCGCCCGCTGGGCCCAGGACCTGCGCGGTCATCGGCCCTGGAGCTGGAGCCCTAGTGGTAGCGACGAATGAGGCCGACGAGACGCCCCTGCACCGCGACCTGATCGGGGCCGAAAATGCGGGTTTCGTAGGCTGGATTTGCGGCTTCCAGGGCGATGGAGGCGCCCTTGCGACGTAGCCGTTTCAAGGTGGCTTCCTCGCCCATCACCAGGGCGACCACGATCTCCCCCGAGTTGGCGGAGTCGGCGCGCCGGATCACCACATAGTCGCCGTCCAGAATGCCGGCGTTGATCATCGAGTCGCCCTGGACCTCGAGCACGAAGTGCTCCCCAGCGCCCAGCATGGATTCGGGCACATGCAGACGATCCCGTTCCTGCTGGATGGCCTCAATCGGCGTGCCCGCCGCGATCTTGCCAAGCACGGAAAGCTCTCGCGTGTCGTTGGCCGCGGCGACCGCGGGGGCCGAATCTCCGGGCGTGACGAGTTGCGGCTTGAAGGCCTGGCGGCCCTTGGGCGGGGCGGAGGTCGTCGCCTCCTGGGGCAGCTTCACCACCTCAAGCGCCCGGGCCCGGTGAGGCAGGCGTCGGAGAAATCCGCGTTCCTCAAGGGCTGTAATCAGCCGGTGGATGCCGGACTTGGACGCCAGGTCCAAGGCTTCCTTCATCTCGTCGAAGGAGGGCGAGACGCCGGTTTCCTTGATCCGCTCATGGATGAACATGAGCAGTTCGTGCTGCTTACGGGTCAGCATGGGTCTTCCCAACCTTGAGAACAAAGCGCAAACGTTAGCGATGTTCTCTAGGCGTTCTATCTTAATGTCAAGTTACCGGGGGCCGCCGCAGGGATATCGGTCAGAGCGCCCGTCAGGGAGCCGCGAAGTTCAGGGGCAGGGTCGTGGGATAGGTGGCCAGAAAGCGTTCTGTGACAAAGTGCAGTACGACGTCCGGCTGCTCGCGCCTGATGATCTCTGCGAGCACGTCCCCCTCATGCCAGACATAGACCGAGCGGGAGAAATGCTCAGCCAGGAAGGGGATCGAATCAGTCGCCGTGGAATCACGGAAGACGACCGCCCGCGGCAGGTCCGAATCGGCGATCTCGTAGATCAGCATCTCCCGACCATGGAAGCCGGCCTCATCCTCGGGCGTCAGAGGCACGCGTTTGGCCCGTACCAGGGCCTCGTCCATATTGTACTTGATGGTGATTTCGAGCATGGCCCGCCAGCGACCATAATCGGCGTCGATATCGAACTCTGGCCTCTGGGTCTCATCCAGCTGCACGAACACGTCGCCTTCGAAACCGGCTCGCGCCGGCAGCAGTTCGCTTGAGGTGATGGCTGGTCGCGTTCTGACGCCGGCCTTGTCCAGGGTCTCAACCACGAACCTGTAGAGCAGATAGCCGCCCAACCAGTTCACGTGGGTGTCGCCACGGAAGTAGAGGAAGCCCAGCCGCTTCATCCGCTCGAACCACGGCTGCAGATAGCTGACCTGCTCCGGAAAGGCGCTGGTCATCCAGGTCGCGGGCCGGCCGGGGTCGGACTTCAGCTCCGCCAGACCCATCGGCAGGTATTCCTGATAGGCGACGCTCTTCTCGGGCGTGATGAACATCAGGTAGGGGGTCGGCGCCAGGGCTTCGAGCCGCGCCTTCAATATGGCTGCGACCTGATCGCGCTCACGCCGGGTCCAGCGGGTGATCCCGAACTGCCACGGCAGAAAGTCATTGGTGTCGTTGACCAGGAAGACCCAGCCCCCTCGGGCGGCCAGGGCTTTTCCGGGCTGGCGGGCCTTGGCGGCCGCCACGCGGCGGGCGGCCTTGCGCCGCCAGATCACGACATAAGATCGCGGACGGCGGCGGTCACGTCAGCCTGACGCATCAGACTTTCCCCGACCAGCATCGCCCGGGCGCCGGCGGCCGACAGGCGTCGCACGTCGGCCGGCCCTGTGATGCCGCTTTCGGTGACCAGTAGGGCGTCGGTCGGCGCCAGCGCGGCGAGGCGTTCGGTTGTCGCCAGGTCGGTTTCGAAGGTGCGCAGGTTGCGATTGTTCACCCCGACGAGCGCTGCGCCCATGCGGCCGGCGCGGGCCATCTCGTCCTCGTCATGCACCTCGACCAGGGCGTCCATGCCGAGCCGGCGGGCCTCGGCCTGCAGCTCACCGGCCAGGATATCGTCGACCATGGCCAGGATGATCAGAATGGCGTCGGCGCCCAGGGCGCGGGATTCCGCCACCTGCCACGGATCCACCAGGAACTCCTTGCGCAGGGCCGGCAGGCTGACCGCCTCACGGCCAGCGGTGAGATAGCCGTCGGCGCCCTGGAAGCTGGGCCCGTCCGTCAGGATCGACAGGCAGGTCGCGCCGCTAGCCTCGTAGGCCTTTGCCAGGGCGGGCGGATCGAAGTCTGCGCGGATCAGCCCCTTGGACGGCGAGGCCTTCTTGATTTCAGCGATCAAGGCGAGACGTCCGGGCGTGTGCGCCGCCTGCAGGGCCTTCAGAAAGCCGCGGGGCGGGGAGGGCGCCTTGGCGGCGGCCTCCACCTCGGCCTGACTCCGCTCAAGCTTGCGGGCGGCCACCTCATCGCGCTTGTAAGCGGCGATCTTGTCCAGCACGTCGCTCATCAGGCGGTGATCTCGCAAAGCTTGTTCAGGGCGTTCAGGGCGCGGCCGTCGTCCAGCACCTGGCTGGCCAGTTCGACGCCCTCGCGTAGGGTCTCGACCCGCTCGCCCACCAGGAAGGCGGCCGCGGCGTTCAGGGCGACGATATCGCGATAGGCTCCAGTCTCACCTTCCAGGAGACGACGCAGGGCCGCAGCGTTGGCCTCCGGCGCCCCTCCGGTCAGGTCACTGAGGGCCGCCCGGGGCAGGCCCACCGCCTCGGGGGTGATGGTGAACAGGCGCACCTGTCCATCTTTCCACTCGGCCACCTGGGTCTCGCCGGTGGTGGTCATCTCGTCCATGCCGCCCCCATGGACCACCCAGGCGCGTTCAGCGCCCAGGCCGCCCAGCACGCGGGCGAGCGGTTCGACCCAGCGTTCGGAAAACACGCCAAGCACCTGTCGCTGAGCGCCGGCGGGGTTACTCAGGGGCCCCAGGAGGTTGAACAGGGTGCGGAAGCCAAGCTCAGCCCGGATCGGCGAGACATGTTTCATCGCGCCATGGTGGACCTGGGCGAACAGGAAGCAGAGGCCGGCCTCATCCAAGGCGCGCAGCTGCTGGTCGCGGCCGGCAGTAATGTTGACGCCCAGCGCGGCGAGCACATCGGCTGCGCCGGACCGGGACGACAGCGCCCGGTTGCCATGCTTGGCCACCTTCAGGCCGCCGCCCGCCGCCACGAAGGCCACGGCGGTGGAGATGTTCAGGGTGTGCAGGCCATCGCCGCCGGTGCCGCACACATCGATCACCCGGTAGGGGTGATCCAGGGTGACGGCGGCCTCACGCATGGCGCGGGCGCAGGCGGTGATCTCGCCGACCGTCTCGCCGCGCATGCGCATGGCGGTGAGGGCGGCGGCCACCTGGGCCGGGGTCGGCTCGCCGCGCAGGCAGGCGGCGAAAAAGACCTGGGCGTCGTCCGCAGAAAGCGTCGCGCCCTCCGCCAGGCGGGCGAGAAGCGGCTTGAAAGCCTCGGACATCGGGAAGCCTCAGGCCGGGCTCAGGCGCTTTGCGCCGGCCAGGTCCAGGAAGTTGGACAGGAGGGCGTGGCCGCCCTCGGTGGCGATGGATTCCGGATGGAACTGAACCCCGAAAATGGGGCGGCACACATGCTGCAGGCCCATGACCTCGCCATCCTCGGTCCAGGCGGTGATCTCCAGCACCTCGGGAATGGTTTCCCGGCGCACCGACAGGCTGTGATAGCGGGTGGCGGTGAAGGGGTTGGGCAGGCCGGCGAACACGCCCTTGCCGGTATGGTGCATGGGGCTGGTCTTGCCGTGCATCAGGCTGGCGGCGCGGATGACCTCGCCGCCAAAGGCCTGGCCAATAGCCTGATGCCCAAGGCAGACACCAAGGATCGGCAGGTCCTCCGGCGCCTTGGCCAGCAAGTCCAGGCAGACGCCGGCTTCATTGGGGGTGCAGGGACCCGGCGACAGGAGCACGCCCTCGGGCTTCAACGCGATCGCCTCTTCGGCGCTCAGCGCATCGTTGCGGTGGACCAGCGTTTCGGCCCCAAGCTCGTTCAGATAGTGGACGAGGTTGTAGGTGAAGCTGTCGTAGTTATCGACGACCAGGATCATGCCATTCCTCTAGAGCGGGTTCCGATATGTGGAAACCGGTTATCGGCCGAAAGCTCGCGGCGGCGCAAAGCGCCACATTGCATATGGGGTCAGGCGAGCCGATGCTGAAACCATGTCCCTGACCGATTCCGCGCTAGATTCCGACGCCATCGCCCAGGCCAGGAGCCTGCTGGCGCCGGCGGTGAAGAAGGAGCGCCTGTGGCCCGTGGTGGCGGCGGCCGCCTTCGCGGCGGTGGCGGCCTTGGCCCTGGCCGGCGCCATGATCACAGCGCCCCCCGTGGTC
>JAHUZY010000424.1 GCA_019264505.1 Phenylobacterium sp.
TCCGGCGCCCGGACACCGGCCGGCCGCGCCGGACAGCCCGAAGAGGTGGCTCACGCGGTCATGTATCTGGCCGACAGCGCCGCCAGCTATGTCACGGGCGAGGACCTCAAGGTGGATGGCGGCGTCCGCGCCTAGTTCGGCGGCGCCGGAGCGAGCAAAGCGCCGCCTATCGCGCGAGCCCTGGGCGGGGCGACACCCTGGAGATGTGACATCTTGTCTCTGTGGATAAGTTGGCTCTACGGTCTCCCCGGGGGAGGCGATCATGCAGACCGTGGCGGTCATTTCGCGCAAGGGCGGCGCCGGCAAGTCGACCGTGGCGGTCAATCTCGCCGCGGCCTTGCGGGACGCCGGTCAGAGGGCGGTGCTGGCTGACGCCGATCCGCTGCGATCCTCCAGCGAGGCCCTGCGCGCCCACAGCCTCTCGGTGGTGGAGACCTCGGCCTCCAAGCTCTTCGCCCTGGTGACGGCCTCGCGCCGTAGCGGCTGCGATGTGCTGGTGATCGATACGCCGGCCTCGCCGGAAGCCGATATCGTCGCGGCCATCAAGGTGGCCGACCTGTGCCTTGTGGTGACCCGGCCGACCTACCTCGATCTGGCCGCGGCCCTGAAGACCGTGGACCTGCTGCGCCAACTCCGGGCGCCGGGTCTGATCGTCCTCAACCAGTGCCCCTCGCCGCGTCAGGGCCACGAGTCGCGGGTGGTCTCAGGCACCCTTGAGGCCCTGCGCTTCGCAGGCGTCGCGGTCTCGCCGGTGGCGCTTCGGGTGCGGCAGGCCTATCAGGGCGCCCTGTCCTTTGGACGCGGCGTCACCGAGTGGGAGCCCAATGGTGCGGCGGCCGCCGAAACCCGCGCCCTGGCCGCGCTGGTTCAGGGCAAATTACGGGGGGAAGGGCAGACCCCGCGGCCAGCCAATGACGTCGCCCGCCCCGGAGCGCTGAGCACCGTCCAGACCTGAGCGCGGCTGCTGCTGGCCTTGACTCACAGGGGTGTGGCCGCCATACACCGCCCCTTCCCACCGGCGGTCTCCGCGCGGTGCGAAGCCTATTACGGGTGATGCGGGCCCCGCCGTTGAGATCGCGCCTCCACTCTCGGAAGCGCCGGGCCGTGTCGATGATGAAGAGTGTTTCATGACCAAGCGTCATTCCGCGAAGTACAAGCTCGACCGCCGTATGGGCGAGAACATCTGGGGCCGCGCCAAGTCGCCGGTGAACCAGCGTTCCTACGGCCCCGGCCAGCATGGTCAGCGCCGCAAGTCCAAGGTCTCCGACTTCGGCCTGCAGCTGCGCGCCAAGCAGAAGCTGAAGGGCTATTACGGCAGCCTGACCGAAAAGCAGTTCAGCCGGACCTATACCGAGGCCGCGCGCCGCAAGGGCAACACCTCGGAAAACCTGATCGCCCTGCTGGAATCGCGCCTGGACGCGGTGGTCTATCGCGCCAAGTTCGTGCCGACCGTCTTCGCCGCCCGTCAGTTCGTGAACCACGGCCACGTCCTGGTGAACGGCAAGCGCGTCAATATCCCGTCCTACCGCGTGAAGGCCGGCGACGTGGTCGAGGTGCGTGAGCGTTCGCGCAACATGGCCCTGGTGCTGGAAGCCATGGCGTCGGGCGAGCGCGAAGTGCCCGACTATATCGAAGTCGACGCCAAGGGCCTGTCGGCCAAGTTCATCCGCGCCCCGGAACTGGCCGAAGTGCCCTATCCGGTGAAGATGGAACCGAACCTCGTGGTCGAATTCTACGCCTCCTAAGGCGTCGAACATCTGCGATTTGGAAGGGCTCCGGAGCGATCCGGGGCCCTTTTTGCATCTGGACGCCGCCACCCGCCCGGGTATCCAGCGGTTTGGCATGCCCCGGCGCCGTGGCGCTGAAAAGTCAGCAGGGTGAGTGCGAAGCCCCCCGGGGCGCGCCAAGGCCGTTGACCGCCGCCTCGCGCCCCACTATGTCCGCGGCTCGGTCCGGGCCCCTCTGGTCGCGACGGCGGTCGCGATGATGTCGGATCTTCACTCTCCAGGCGCAGACGCAGCGCCGTGACTATGAGAGGTGCGGGGTCCGATGGACGCTCTCCTGCTATTTTTACAGACGCCGTTCCTCGGCCAGGCGACCTGGCTGTGGCTGCTGTTCCTCGGCATCGTGCTGACGGTTCTGACCCTCGACCTGGGGGTCTTCAACCGCAAGGACCACATCATCGGGCCTGGGGAGTCGGTGAAGGCCGCCTCGGCCTATATCGCCCTTGGCCTCTCGTTCGGGGCCTGGATCTGGTACGATCTGGGCTCTCAGAAGGCGGTGGAATACTACACCGGCTACCTGCTCGAGCTGACCCTGGCGCTCGACAACGTCTTCGTCATCTCCCTCATCCTGGCCTATTTCGCCGTGCCGCGGGAGCTGCAGCACCGGGTGCTGTTCTGGGGCATCCTGGGCGTGATCGTGCTGCGGGCGATCATGATTGGCATCGGCGCGGCCCTGGTCACCAACTTCGCCTGGGTGCTCTACATCTTCGGCGCCTTCCTGCTGTTCACCGGCGCCAAGATGCTCAAGGAATCCTTCTCGAGCGACGCTGAGGAAGCCAAGGACCTGACCGACAACGGCATCCTGAAATGGCTGCGCGGCCATCTGCGGGTGACCGACGGCTTCCAGGGCTCGAAGTTCTTTGTCCGCCAGGCCGACCCCGTGACCGGCAAGCTGGTGCTGTTCGCCACGCCGCTGTTTCTGGCCCTGGTGCTGGTCGAGTTCGCCGATCTGGTCTTCGCCATCGACTCGGTCCCGGCCATCTTCGCGATCACCCAGGACCCCTACATCGTCTACACCTCCAACATCTTTGCGATCCTCGGGCTTCGGGCGCTCTATTTCGCCCTGGAGAACGCCGTCCACCGCTTCCACTACCTGAAGGTGGCGCTCGCCCTGGTGCTGGTCTTCATCGGCTTCAAGATCTTTGCTGGCGACCTGTTCTTCGGCGGCAAGTTCCCGGCCCCATGGTCGCTGGGCATCACCATCAGCCTGCTGGCCGGCGGGGTGATCTGCTCGCTGCTCAAGCCCAAGCACCCCAAGGGCGGGGTCGAGGGCGCCGGCTCCTGACCCTGGCGAAGTCTCCGTCGGCCTGTCACTCTCCAGCGGGCCGACGGAGCTTCCATGGACATCGACCCCGACCTCGCCCGTGAGCTGGGCTTCCCCAAGCTGAAATACGCCTATGTGGAGCGGGAGCGGCGCTGGCTCTGCGCACGGCTGCCGGACGTCAACGTCGTCTCCGCCGACGCCATCACCGATCTGTATATTGAAGGCTCACGCCTGCGATTGCGGGAGGCGCGGCCGCTGGATGGCGGGCCGGTGATGCGCCGCCTGGGGCGAAAGGGAGATGTTGACGCCGCCCATCGGCTGATCACGTCGATCTACCTGTCGGAGGCCGAGTTCGCCCTGTTGGCCGGCCTGCCGGGGCGACGAGTCGAGAAGGTGCGTCACCGCCTGGCGCCAATCGACGGACGGACCTTTGGCGTCGATGTCTTCGCAGGCGCCCTGCAGGGCCTCGTCCTGTCTGAGAAGGAGTTCGACAGCGACGCGGAAATGGCCGCCTGTCCCCACCCGCCTTTCGCCCTGCGGGAGGTGACCGATGATCCGCGCTACGCCGGGGGCTGGCTGGCGGCCCACGGGCTTCCCCCGTCAAAAGACGGTCTCTGACCGACACGGTCTTTCCCTGTCTGGCAAGATGTGGCGCAGTGGCGCCATGACACGCCGCTTCCTGATGATGGCCTCGGTGGCCGCCCTGCTGGCCGGCTGCGCCACGGCGCCGCCGCCGCCGATCCTGGCGCCGGCGGGCGTGCCGCTGGCCGAGCTTGAGCCGCTCTACGCAGCAGAGGCCGGGCGCCGGGAATTGACCATCAAGGTCGCCTCCAACGGCTGCACCACCAAGGCCGACTTCGCCTTCTATGTGGAGCGGCAGGGAGAGGCGTTGACCCTGGCCTTTGGCCGTAAGCGTGTGGACGGGTGCCAGTCCCTGGTGGCGGGCCACGTTGAGCTCGCCTTCAGCTATGCGGAATTAGGGCTAGAGCCCCGCGATCCGGTGTTCCTGCTCAACCCCCTGGTCGCCTGGCCTGGGCTCTAGCCAGGCCTCGCCCGTCTCTCCCGCCAGGCGCGGCCGGCGTGCACCACCGCGACCATCAGCAGGATGGCGACCAGACCCGCCAAGCCAAAGGCGATGAACGGCAGGAAGACCGCCAGCAGGCTCAGAAGGCCGGAGAGCACGTCCTCCACCAGGGACAGAACCGGATTGCCCAGCCCGCCGGTGGCGGCGGTGGAGATCGGCCGGGCTGCGGCCCGACTGCCATGGAAGCCGCCGGCCACGATAAGACCCGCGATGGCGGCGATGGCGGGATGCATGTCGCTCAGCACATTCTGCTGGCTGGCGAAGAGCACGGCGCCGGCGACGGGGGCGACCAGGGCGCCGATTCCGTGCCAGAGGCTGTCGACGGCGGGGATCTTGTCGGCGATGAAATCGACTACGGCCAGGACGGCGATGGCGCCCAGGACCCAGGGCTGCGTCAGGATGTCGAAGGGTTCGGCCAGACGCAGCAGATCGGTGTAGCGAGCTACGAGGCCCACGGTGAGCAGGGGCACATAGGCGTTGAAGCCCGCCGCGCTGGCCAGGCCGAAGGCCGAGAAGAGACTGGCGAAACCGTCCATGAACCGCCTCCTGCGTCCCCCATCATGCCGCAAGCTTCGCCTGTGGCGAAATCCCTAGCCGAACCGGGTGACCAGCTCTGCTGGAACCCGGCGAGGGCGGCCAGTGGCGCGCTCGATCAGGCACCAGACCGTGCGGACCTGGGCGCACATGGCGCCGTCGGGGCCATCAATGCGGACGAAGCGGTCGAAGCGGGGACCCTCGGCCTTGTCCGACACCCAGGTGCGGCCCAGCGCCGTTTCGCCCGGCAGAAGGGCGCGGCGGTAATCCACCTCGTGGCGCAGGGCGACCCAGGCCATGGCGTCTGACTCTGCTTGCCCCGCCGCGGACTCCCAGTGGGCTATGGCCAGATCCTGCGCCCAGCCGAGATAGACCACATTGTTCACGTGACCGTTGGCGTCGATGTCGGCTGCGGTCGGGGTGAAGCTGCGGGAGAAGACCCGCCGACCTGGCGGGGGCTCGAAGGTCCGGCTCACGCAGCCAGGACGCCCTGCTCGCTGAGGAAGGGCTTGAGTTCGCCGTTCTGGAACATCTCGCGGACGATGTCACAGCCGCCGATGAACTCACCCTTCACATAGAGCTGGGGGATGGTCGGCCAGTCGCTGAAGGTCTTGATGCCATCGCGCAAGGAGTCGTCCTGCAGAACGTCGACGCCGACGAAGTCCACGCCCAGGTGGTCGAGAATCTGCACGACCAGACCGGAGAAGCCGCAGCGCGGCTGTTCGGGGACGCCCTTCATGAACAGCACGACCTGATGGTCCTGCAGAGTCTTGGCGATGAAGGCGTGGGCGGGATCGGTCATGGCCTCGCTCATGGGAACGGCCTTTTCTGTGGGAGTCAGTTTCAGCAGACAGCTAGGGAGGCGCATGCGCCGGGTCAAGACGCCCTTAGGCCTGGCGCGCTTCGGGCGGCGTGTCGATGCGGGCCATCTCGATCTGAGCGGCGAGGCCGGTGGGTAGTTCCCGGTCAGGGACGCCGGCCAGGCGCTCGATCACTTCGGGGCGGTGGGCCTCGATCTGGATGCAGGCCAGGGCCGGTTCGGTGAGCGCATAGGCCAGGCACAGTTCGTCAGCCTCCCAGTTGCGCGTCTCGTGCAGGAAGCCATAGGCCCCGACAGAGGCGGCGTTCGGGCCTGATCGGCGGAACAGGAAGGCCTTGGCCGGCGCCTGGGCTGGCGGACGACACAGCTCCGGTGGAAAGGCGTCAAAGCCGGTGATCGACATGTTCAATTGAGCGGCGTCACGGATCCGCCGACGGATGTTCCAGCCCGACGTCAGATTGAACGGCGAGGACAGGGCGTCGAAGGCGCCGGATGCGACCGCCTGGTCAACCAGGGCGCCGGCCCCAGATATGCCGATCTGCAGAGCGAGGCCTGCGCTGCGGACGTCCTCCAGCATCCGGGCGCCCTCGGCGGTGAGGGTCGCATAGGCCGGCTCGTCCAGGGTCAGCAGATCGAAATAGCCCGCGCCGGTCTGGGTCAGGCCGTTGCGCACCGCGTCCTCAATGGCGCGGGCGTCCGTCGGGCTGCGACCATCCCCACAGATGCGCCAGGCGATGAACAGCAGCCGGCGCTCGACGCTTTCAGCGGCCTGACGAAATCCGGCGGCCAGGGTCTCGATCCCGGCCTCGACCTCGAAGGCGTTGACCCCGCACTCCATGGCGCTGACGGTCAGAACCCGCCAAGCGCCTGGCGGCTGGGCCCGGCCGTGATCGCGCAGCAGCAGGCTGAGCGCCGAGACCGCCTTGCCTGAGATGCCGAACGGCCGGTAGCGCATGGCTTTCCCGCCTAGCCTGGAACGGAGGTCTCGAGCGCCAGGGCGTGCAGTTCCCCGCCCATCTTCCCCTTCAGCGCCGCATAGACCAGTTGGTGCTGGCGCACCCGCGGCAGGCCCTTGAAGGCGTCTGACACGATCCGCGCGCGATAGTGGTCGCCGTCGCCGGCCAGATCCTCGATGGCGATCTGGGCGTCGGGAAAGGCCTCTCGCAGGGAGGCTTCCAAGTCAGCCTGGGTCATGGGCATGGGGGTACGCTCTCTTCCAACAGAGTTTATGGACGAAAAAGGATTAACGCCCCTATAGCGCAGCCGTCACCGCGGCGATGTCAGGCGGCCGGTTCAGGTTTGCGGGTGGACTCCCCCAGCACCTGGGCCGCCTCGGGGTTGATGGCCTGGGCCGGGCCCTTGGGCTTGGAGAAGGGCGTCGGCTGGGGCGTGACCATATTGCCGCGCATCAGGCTGCGGCCGGCCTCGATGCCGCCCACCAGCTGCGCTTCGAACCGCTCCTCATCCCGGCGGCGAACCTCGGCCAGGGTTTCGGCGGCGTCTTCCGGCTCAACGCCGAGGTCCACCAGCAGGCGTTCGCCCATCGCGATGGCCGACTCAAACGTCTCGCGGATCTGGAAATCGACCCCGGCCTGGGTCAGGCGCATGGAGTGCCCACGGTCATAGGCGCGCACGAACAGCTTGGCGTGGGGGAACTCCGCCTTGACCAGCTCGACGATGTGGTCGGCGACCTCCGGCTTGTCCACGCCGACCATGATGGCCTCGGCCGTTTCGGCGCCCGAGGCGCGCAGCACGTCCAGCCGCGCCCCATCGCCATAATAGACCTTGAACCCGAAATTGGCGGCGGCCTGGATCATCTCCACATCGTTCTCGATCAGCGAGATCTCGAAACCGCGGGCCAGCAGGGGCTGGCTGACCAGCTGGCTGAAGCGGCCAAAACCGATCAGCAGAACCTGGCCCTGCAGACCGTTGGCCTCTTCCACCCCGTCCATGGAGCGCTTGAGCGCCGGGGTCAGGCGATCAAGCACGATGATCACCAGGGGGGTCAGGGCCATGGAGAGGATGACGATGGCGGTCATGATGGCGCTGGTCCGCGCATCGATCACCCCGCCCGACAGGGCCGCGGCATAGAGGACGAAGGCGAACTCGCCGCCTTGGGCGAACAGGGCCGCCCGCTGGACCGCCTCCCGCGGGCTGGCCTTGAACAGCCGGGCGACCCCGTAGATGCCGGCGGCCTTCACCACCATGAAGATCACCACGCCCCCGGCGATCAGCGCCCAGGAGGTCGCTACGACGGCCAGGTTCAGGGACATGCCGACGCTGATGAAGAACAGGCCCAGCAGGATGCCCCGGAAGGGCTCGATATCGGCCTCCAGCTGATGGCGGAAGGTGGACTCCGAGAGGAGCACGCCAGCCATGAAGGCTCCCATGGCCATGGACAGACCACCCCAGTCGAGGAACAGGGCCGAGCCCAGCACCACCAGCAGGGCCGCCGCGGTCAGGATTTCTCGGGCGCCGGCCCGGGCCAGCAGGCGAAAGAAGGGATTGAGCAGCCACTTGCCCGCCGCCAGCAGGGCGGCCAGTGAGCCGATGGCTAGCAGGATCGACAGCCAGACCGGGCGCGCGGCCTCGTCTGTCTGGCCTGACAGAGAGGCCAGCACCGCCACCATGGCCAGCAGCGGCACCACGGCCAGGTCTTCCAGCAGCAGGATGGAGACCGCCCGCTGGCCGGCCGGCGTGGCGGTCTGGCCGCGCTCGTCCAGCATCTTCATGATCACGGCGGTGGAGGAGAGCACGAAGCCGCTGGCCCCGATCTCGGCGGCGGCCGGCGGCAGGCCGGCCAGGACGCCAATGCCCGACAGCAGCGCCGCGCAGACCACCACCTGCAGGGCGCCCAGGCCAAAGATCTCCCGCCGTAGGTTCCAGAGTTTGGCCGGCCGCATCTCCAGACCGATGATGAACAGGAACATCACCACACCGAGCTCGGCCACGTGCAGGATGGTCTCAGGTTCAGAGATCAGGGCCAGGCCAAAGGGGCCGATGATCAGGCCCGCGGCCAAGTAGCCCAGCACCGAGCCCAGCTGCAGCCTGCGAAACAGCGGCACAGCGATGACCGCAGCGCCCAACAGCACCACGGCGTGGCCGAGGTTCAGTCCAGCTGAGTCTGTGGCCATGTGAGCCCCCTCCAAGTTCTCGGCCATACCGCCTGCGTCAGGCGCCGTTGTCCATAGCGCAGAGCATGCACGGCCTGGTCATCTGGCCAGGCGCCCAGGGGGCCGGCTGGAACCAAAGCGCTCCGTCGGGTCTGGGCTGGCCGTGACGTCAGCGGTTGTTTCCAACGAATGTCGGCTATCCTGCCGGGCCAACCGGAGAGTCCCGATGCGAAGTGACAGCCGCCTTTCACGGATGCTGCACGCCCTGATCCATATGGACCGGCACGATGGCGCCATGACGTCCGAGCTGCTGGCCCAGATGCTCAAGACCAATCCGGTGGTGGTTCGCCGCACCATGGCTGGTCTGCGGGACCAGGGGATTGTGCGCTCCGAAAAGGGCCACGGCGGCGGATGGGCGCTCAGCCGCGCCCTCGCCGAAGTCACCCTGCTGGACATCTACCGGGCCTTGGGCGATCCGCGCCTGTTCGCCATTGGCCTGGCCGACGATGATCCGCGCTGCCTGGTGGAACAGGCCGTCAACGCCGCACTCGCCGACACCCTCTCAGCTGCCGAAGCCCTGGTTATCGCCCGCTTCAGCGAAGTGACGCTTGCCGACATCGCCCAGGATTTCGATGCGAGGTTTGCGGCGGTGATGGGGCGGTGACCGCGGCCATGTCCGTGTGATCAGAAGAACCCCCCATTGGCGAAGACCAGTTGGCCGTTGATCCACTGGCCGTCCGGCGCGCAGAGGGCTGCAATGGAGTCGGCCACGTCTTCCGGCTCGCCGATACGGCCATAGGGTGTGGCCTCGGCGGCTTGCTGGCGCAAAGCCGGCGGCACGCGGAAGAGATCGGTATTGGTGGGCCCCGGCGCCAAAGCGTTCACCGAGATGCGCCGGCCGGCGACTTCCTTGGCCAGCGAACCGCAAAGCATCTCCTGGGCCGATTTGGTCGCAGCATAGGGACCATGGGTGGGTCGCTTCTGCGTCATGGACGTCGAGCTCAAAGCGATGATCCGGCCGCCGTCGCGAGTCCGCCGGGCGGCCTCGCGCAGCACATTGAAGCTGCCCTTCAGATTGGTGGACATCATCCTGTCGAACGCCTCGTCGGTGAACTGGCCCATGGGCGCTGTATTCATGATGCCAGCGTTACTCACGACGACATCGACGCCGCCGAAGGTGTCCTCGCAGGCGTCGAACAGGGCGCGCACCGCGGCAGGATCGGCGACATCGCCCTGGCGCGCGATCGCTCGGCCGCCGGCGGCTTCGATGTCACGCACCACGGCTGAGGCCAACTCGGCATTGGTCAGGTAGTTGACTGTGACGGCGTAGCCGTCGCGGGCGAGACGGCGGGCGGTGGCCGCGCCAATGCCGCGGGAGGAGCCGGTCACGATCGCTGCGCGATTTGAGGTCAGTGCGGCGAGGGCGGCTGGGGTCTGGGCCGAGGCGTTGGCTGCGACGACGGCCGGGGCCGCGGCGGCCATTGCGAGCAGCGTCCTGCGAGAGGGCGTGGTCATGATCATTCTCCGGGAATGTGGGTTTCAGCTCGGCGCGAAGGCGCGACGATGCGTTGGTTGGCCGTCAGGCAGGCCAGTCCGGTCAGGACACTGGCGACCGGCACGATCAGCAGCCCAAGCGCCAGGCCGTTGGCGAGACCGGCGGCTGCGGCGGCGTCGCTGACGGCGCCGACGATCACGGGGCCAAGGGCGGGTCCGACAAGGCCTGAGCCGATCATCATGAGGCTGGTGGCCAGAGCCTGCTTTCCTGGCCCAGCCACCAGATGCGCGGCGCCGAAGGCCCAGGGCAGCAGCAGGGCGAAGGTGAACATGGTCGGCAGGAACAGGATGATGGACATCCATCCGGCTGGGGCGAACAGGCCGATCCCCGTCGTGCCGGCTGAGAGCAGAAGCATCCAGCCGGGCGGGCCGATGACGCGGCCCCGGCCAGAGCTCAGGGCCCGGTCGAAGCCGCGACCGCCCAGCAGCGCGCCGGCGATTCCGAGGCCGCCCTGCAGAAGGCCGAAGGACAGGCCCACCTCGCTGGCGGTGAAGCCATGGATCCGGATCAGAAA